>JANYAJ010000047.1 GCA_025361385.1 Nitrospira sp. | reverse complement strand
AGTGTTGAAGGCAGCGCTCTCGTGTGGAAAACCGGCCGTGATCGATTGCCCGGTCGACTACAGCGAGAATCTTCGTCTGTCGGAACGTCTCAAATCGCTCGGAGCCAAATGAAGAGGCCTATCCGTGGATGAGGAGAGGAGATGTGGGATGGACGTTCGCAGCGTACTAGTGTTTTTTCTCTGTAGCGTCTTGCGCCAGTGACCAGATCTTCGGCGGGGTCTTTCTCGCCACTTGTGAGGATCTGGTGTCGTCCTGTTCGGGCCCTTCTCTCTAACACATTGTTTGTGCAGAGGTTTACTCGTGAGCATTTCCACGTCTGCTCTGGCATCTCGCTCGCAACGCTATTCAACAGATATGAAGATAGAGAGGCCTGCTATGGAGGCAACGAAATGAGAGTTGTACTGGTTGGAGCCGTGCTCTTGGCGCTCGCCGGAGGCGCAAGCCTGAAGGAATTGAACGTCTCTCAGCCGGAGCGTGATGTGCTCAGCGGCAGAGTGATTTTTTCGACGATTTGTCTCCGTTGTCATGGGATCGACGGGAAGGGCGATGGGCCGATGAAGTTTACGCCTCCGGTTGCCGACCTGACATCTCCGGCAGTGCAAGGGAAGCTGGATGCGAGGTTGTTCAAGAGTGTGCATGACGGCAAGAAAAATACTGCAATGGGGGCCTGGAGAGAAGCACTCACGGACGATGAGATTTGGGACGTGCTTGCCTATGTCAGGACGCTCGCTCCCGAAGCAGCTGGCGGCATGGGAAGCGGGCTCCGATGAGATCGACGTTCTGCCAGATTATGTTGGGACTGTGGGTCGTGACGATGGTGGCTGGTGGATGGTTCTTTGTGCGGGGATGGACGGTGCCTGGCACGGATGGACGGACACAAATCGTCTTAGTACCGGCCGAGAGAGACATGATTCTGGGGGAGATGCGGATGCTCCTGAAGGCGGTCCATGGCGTGGTGACGGGCTTGGCCGGTCAGGATCAGGCGGCGGATCGAACGCAGATTGAACGGGCGGTTCGCTCAGCGGGAATGGGTATGGCCGTGGACGTGAACCCGGCGCTCATGAAGAAATTGCCGCTTCCGTTCAAGCAAATGGGCATGTCGATTCATCGAGACATGGATGCCCTCGCGGATGCGGTCGTCCAGAAGGAAACTCCGCAACAGATTCTCCAGCGTCTCTCCAGCATGACCGTGCGCTGCACGACGTGCCATGACATGTATCGATTCGGAGTGGATAAGTAGCGGTCAGCCATCAGCATTCAGCTATCAGCATGAAGGTTTAACCGAAAAAGTGGTAGAGAGCAAAGCCCAAAAATGCTGAATCCATTTTCTGGACAATGACTCATACCCATCGAGATCGCGATTAGCCGATAGTCTTTGAATCTGAACGCTGATGGCTACAAGCTGAAGGCTGATAGCTTCAGCCCAACCAAGGAGGTGCAGTCATGACATGCAATGTAGGGGGAGTGGAACGGCCTATTCGGATCGTGATGGGAATCGCATTGCTCGGGATCGGAGGCTTTGCCGGGTTGCCCCCGCTAGGAACCGGCATCGCGTTGGTGGTTGGGACGATCATGTTGGTCACGGGCGCGATCGGTTTCTGTCCAGCCTGGACCTTGCTGGGAATCAATACTTGTCCGATGGAGAATATGAATCGAAAAAGTAACATGTAACAAGAGGACGCTAGGTGTCTGTGGGCCGTCCCAGATAGAAATATTATTCAACATGCTGGGCACTATGGGGTTGGAGCAGCCGGAATGAAGACGATCTCGATCTCGTTTTTTATTCGATCTCGCCAGATCGCGAGGATGGGGCTGCTGGCGTTGACGGGGCTGTTACTCACGGCCTGTGCCGGTGGTCCGGCGGATCGTCCGGACGCCGTGAAGATGGCGGATGTCTTGAGGGGCAAGACGAAGCAGGAACTCCTCGCCTGTGCCGGTGCGCCGCGAAGCGAGCGCACGGCACAGAGTCTGACAACGATGGTCTATCAGGAAGAAGCGGAGCTCATCGAACTCTCCGTCCCTGGCGCGAAATCGAGCGGCGCGAGAAGCCTTCCGCACCGCTGTCGGGCGACGGTCCTACTCAAGGACGGTCGAGTGGCCGATGTGCATTACGAATCGGTGCCCGCAGGGTTGGGGGCCGAGGACCATTGCAACGAGATCTTCGTGCGCTGCTCTCAATAAGGGGAGTCCGAACGATTTTTACTCTTGTCGGCCCTGTGGCATCCGGCAACAAGTCTGGAGTCGGCCCTGTGGCTTTTCGCTCCAGTAGAATGTGGATCTGATGTCTAATCGATTGATTTGACGGTTAAAATGGCAGGAATGCCATCTGTGTTAGTGGCACGGTCTTGGCAGAGTGGAGAGCTATGATGTGGCTGTTGTCGATGGTGCTTGGGATGACCATGCTCGTGAGCTGTGCCGGCGAGACGGCTCGGGTGAAGACCGAGGAGTTTCACGGGGCAGACCGAACCGAGAGTGCCGCAATCGAGTTCGCCCCGCCTTCCCCGGACACCATTCCAGGCAGTCAACTGGGTGAACAGATCAGGCTTGGCTATCAGATTGTCGTCAATACACAGGAGTATGCCCGCCCCTATGTTGGCAACCGCCTCAATTGCACCAACTGTCACCTCGATGGCGGACTCAATCCAAATGCAGCGTCATTTGTCGGCCTTACGTCAGTCTATCCCCTGTACCGCTCCCGCAACGCGAAGGTGAATACGCTCGCCGATCGCGTCAACGAATGTTTTGAACGAAGCCTCAATGGGCGAGCCCTTCCGCCGGACAGTTCCAAGATGCAGGCCATTGTGGCCTATATCACCTGGCTTTCTGAGGGAGTGCCACAAGGCGCGACCATTCCCTGGAGGGGTCTCGAACACATTGCCTCACGACGGGCACTCGATCCAGCCAACGGGAAAAAGATATTTGCGAACAACTGCGCCTATTGTCACGGCTCCGATGGTCTGGGAACGATGGCCGCGCCGCCGGTCTGGGGACCGCAATCCTATAGTATTGCCGCAGGGATGGCGCGGGTGAGCGTTGCCGCCGCCTTCATCAAATCGAACATGCCGCGCACGCAGGGGTGGACCCTGTCGGACGATGATGCCTACGACGTCGCCGCATTTATCAACGCGCAACCGCGACCGGATTTCCCCGGTAAAGCGAATGACTGGCCGAAGGGCGGAAAGCCGGCAGACGCACCGTATTAGTGCAGAGAGCTGTTCGCGCGGGACTTGTGAGACGTGCGTGCGAAGAAGTTCGAAGTTCAGAAAACCTCGAACGTAGAATCATGAACTTCGAACCTCGAACCGTTGTCGGTTTCGCTCACGACGCAGGAGAGGACGACATGAAACTCACAGCCTCATATCATGGTGGGACGCGCTACGACATCACGAGCGGCACACATCGCATCGTCACGGATCAACCGGTAGACGACGGCGGGCAGGATGCCGGGATGAGTCCCGTCGAACTGTTTGTCGGATCGGTGGCCAGCTGCGTCGGGTATTTTGTCGGGCAATTCTGCGCGCGCCACGATATTCCTCGGGACGGACTGAGAGTCGATGCTGAGTGGACGATGGCCGAAGGCCCGCATCGTGTCGGGGCCATTGCCCTGGCGATCCATCTTCCTCATCGCCTGACGCCGGATCTCAAAGAACGGTTGTTGAAAGTTGCGCATGGCTGCACCGTCCATCAGTCGCTGACAGTGGCGCCGAACGTGGCGATTACGCTGAATCTCCACAGCCATGTCGGGAGCCAGCCATCAGGAGGAACGATCACCCCATGACCATCTCGCGTCGTGGATTACTCGAACGGCTGCTCCAAGGGCTCGGAGTCGCGGTAATCGTCAATCGGCAGGTTCCTGTTGTACTGGCAGCCGGGGATGAGTTGGCCCGGATCGAGTCGGGGCCGTTGACGGTCCGGGTGACCAGGCCCTTCGATGCCGAAACGCCGGTGCGCGAATTCAGACCGTTCCTGACACCCAACCATCGCTTCTTCGTGCGGAGTCATTTCGGCCCACCACCGCCTGACGCCATCTCCGAGGCCAATTGGACCGTTCGCGTCGGTGGTCTGGTTGAACGATCGCAGAGTTTCACGCTGAAAGACCTGCGTCAGATGGAAGCCGTGACCATCCCCGCCGTGGTCCAATGCAGCGGCAACGGCCGGGCCTTTCACCGGCCCAAGGTCCCCGGCGTGCAATGGGAGCGGGGCGCCGTAGGGAATGCAGAATGGACCGGCGTGCGGCTGCGGGATCTCTTGGCGAAGGCCGGGGTTCAAGCCGGTGCGCGGCATGTGCAGTTGCAAGGAGCGGATCGGCCTGTCGTGGCCTCCGTGCCGCTGTTTATCCGAAGTATTCCGCTGGAGAAAGCGCGTCATCCGGATACGATCCTCGCCTATGAAATGAACGGGCGTCCCTTGCCGCTCTTGCATGGCGCGCCATTACGAGTGATCACGCCTGGCTGGATGGCGGACTCCTGCATGAAGTGGCTGACGGAGATCACGGTGCAGGCGGAGGAGTCGAAGGGCTACTACATGCAGCAAGCCTATCGTGTGCCGACGCAGCCTGTGGAGTCCGGGACGACTCCGAACGTTCCCTCGATTCCCGTGGAAGCGATGGTGGTGAAGTCGCTCATTGCCGTGCCGCAAGAGGGTGAGACCGTGAAGGCTGGTCCTGTGACCATTCAAGGCATGGCGTGGAGTGGAGAAGCGAGGGTCGTGAAGGTCGAGGTGTCTGTTGACGAGGGGAAGACGTGGGAGTCGGCGAGGCTGGTAGGAGAAGAGCGCCCCTACGCATGGAGACAATGGCAGTTGGCCTGGAAGGCGAAGACGGCAGGCACGTTCACGATTCTCTGCCGTGCGACGGATGCCCGCGGGGAGCAGCAGCCGGCCATCACTCCCTGGAATCCGAGCGGGTTTTTGTGGAATGGGTGGGACCGCGTGACCGTGACGGTGTCGGCGTGAGAATGTTGCAAAAGGCTTCCAGCTTCGTTCTCGCTTCGCTCGGCCCCTCAACCTACATGAAACGTACGCTTCGGGCTGTCGCTCGCTGCGGCCTTGCTGGAAGACCTTATTCAGCATTCTCCCTCTCCGTTACCACGCTGTCGGTGGTCGTCATCATGGCGGGTCTGGCCGTCGCGACGGCGGCGCAGGAGGATGACCTGGCCACGGTGAGTGCGGCGCTGGCGCCGCGTGCAGAGGTCTTAATTATTGCGCGCTGTTCCGTCTGCCATAGTCCTGATCTTGTTGCGCAGCAGCGGTTGCCTCGCGCGCGATGGGAGGCCACGGTCGAGAAAATGAAACATTGGGGTGCGGAGATCTCCAAGGACGAAGCCGATGTGCTCGTGAGGTATCTCTCGGCGCGGTATCACCCCGGTGCACCGGACCACCTGCCGTCGCTCGAGAGTGAAGTGAGGAAGGCGGAGCCGTTCACGCAGGACTCAGTCGCTGAAGGTCCGGTCACGGGGGTCGCGGCGAGAGGCGCAGGCATTTTCGAACACAATTGCCAGGCCTGTCATGGGCCAGATGCGATTGGAGGCCATGGCCCAAAACTGGCGAAGAATCCGATTCTGAAACATGAGGACGCATTTTGGGAGACGGTCCTGCATGGACGGGGGCCGATGCCGGCCTGGGGCTCGGTTCTGAGTCATCAAGAGATTGCCGATGTGCATGCCTGGTTATCGACGAGGTAAGAAATTCAGTGAGGGTACTTCAGATGAAAGGAGTGGCGAGATGAACGTGAGAAGAGGGGTCGTGATTGGAAGCGCACTACTTGCGTTGGTGGGATTGATGTCTCCCCCGCGCCTGTCGTTCGGGAGCGATCAGCCGCGTGCGCAGGAGATTCTTCAGCAGGCCTGCGTCCAATGTCATCGCCTGGAAGGGCAGCCTGACTCGCGCTTTAATTTGCGGGCGCCCGATCTCATCTGGGCCGGCAGCAAGTATCAACGCTTGTGGCTGATCCGTTGGCTGACCGGGAAAGAAGCGCCGCTCTATGTGAAGGGCTATCGCTGGGACCTCAGTGAAGGGGCGATGAAACATCCGGTGGTCACCGAGACCGAGGCGAATGCCATTGCCGACTATTTCGACAAGAACAACAGGGATCCCCGGGTGAAAGTCGGCGCATATGACGTGACGAAGGTCACCAAGTTCGAGGCGACATTTGGAGGCGCGGCCTATAAGGCGCATGCCTGTCTCGGCTGTCACACGATCGAGGAGAACGGAAAACTCATCGGTGGGCAGCAGAGCGCGGCGTTGGAGAAAGCCGGTCAACGGTACAACATGGACTGGCTGTTCCGCTTCGGCCAAAATCCACAAGACTTCACCCCGCATAGCGGCGAATTTCTAGCCGATGCGACGGAGCCTCAGTTGCGCGCAGTCCTCGGATTTCTGGCCGTGCAGGGCGTTCCGGACTTCAAATTCTACGAACCATGGACGAGCCAGGAATTCGGAAAGGCGAGCGCCGGACGCGGGAAGGTCATCTATAGGGAGTATTGCATGCAGTGCCACGGAGCGACCGGCAAAGGCGACGGGCCCGCCGCCTCCAATTTGGAGCCGAAACCGGCGATCCACGCCAATATCAACTTCAGCGAGGTGCCGACCGAGTATCTCTACAACATGGTCAATCATGGCGGCGCGGCGATGGGTAAGTCTGCCAATATGCCCTACTGGGGGCTGACCATCGGGCAGCAGGGCGTTGCCGATGTCATGGCCTACCTTAAGGCGACGTTCAAAGGCCCGAAGTAGGACACGCGTGTGACGTGTCTCTTGTATCTCGTGACAAGTGAATGACGTCCGCGAGATACGAAAGACGAACGACGAGGGACGGAGGATCAATCGATGGCGACATTCATCATTTCCGGAAGCCGGGGCACCGACGATCCCACGATGGCGACGTTGCCCTTTATGGCCGCGAAGGTTGCGAAGGAGCAAGGACACGATGTTGTGCTCTGGCTCTGGAACGAATCCGTGACGCTCTGACGCAAGGGCACTGCCGAGCATGTGACAGGAGTTAATCTGACGCCGTTGAAGGATGTATTGTCTGCCGTGCAGGCGGCGAATATTCCCATCTGGGTCTGCGGGGCCTGCGCCGTGGCACGGCAGATCGGCGCAGGAGATCTCGTCTCTGGCGCAACGATCAAAGGCATGGCAGACTATATCAAGGCCGTGGCCGAGCGTGACCGCAACGTCGCATTTTGATTTTGCAGCGAAGAAAGGAATCCCCTCATGTCAGCCGATGGTAAATCGAGCGGGAAGTCAAAGGGCAGCAAAGATCGAGTAGAGGAGGCGGAGATCGACGAGTTCGTGGCAAAGGACGGGCGCCTCGATACCCATGAGCTGGAGACTATCCCGACCGTGGTGCCTCGGGAAGGGGACGGCTACCGACCGCCGCGCAGCGGATTGGGCGGAGAGGGGCTCGGGCGCATCGGCGAATCGGGCCATGCCTTGACCGACGATGATCTTCGGCGGGTCAATACGAGAAAAGGCCTTCTTCAACTGCTCGAAACCAAAGCGGTCGATATCGAGGAAGTCCGTAAGACATTGCTGTATGAGCAGGAGTTGCGGCAACTACAAGTTGAATTGGTCAGGCTGCAACGGTGGGTCCAGAGCAACGGCGAACGGATCGCGATCCTGGTCGAAGGCCGCGATGCGGCGGGGAAGGGTGGCACCATCCGCCGGTTCACCGAGCATCTGAATCCTCGCGCCATGCGGGTGGTTGCGTTGCCGAAACCCTCGGACGAAGAGCGAGGCCAATGGTACTTTCAGCGCTATATTCGCCAGTTGCCGAACAAGGGCGAGATCGTGTTCTTCGATCGCAGTTGGTACAACCGCGCCGTGGTCGAGCCGGTGATGGGATTCTGCAGCAAGAAGGAGCATCAGCGGTTTCTGCAGCAGGTCCCAGAATTCGAACATATGCTCTATGAGGATGGCGTGACGATCATCAAGTTCTGGTTCTCCATCTCCAAAGAGGAGCAGGCGAAGCGGTTCGAGGCGCGCCGGCAGAACCCGCTCAAGCAATGGAAGCTGAGTCCAGTCGATGAGAAGGCGCAGGAGCTGTGGGACTCCTACACCCGCTACAAAGAAGAAATGTTCAGCAAGACGCACGCGACGTTCAGTCCTTGGATCATCGTCAAGGCCAACGACAAGCAGGCGGCGCGACTGGAAAGTCTCCGGCACGTGCTGAACCTGTTGCCGTACAAAGGCAAAGAGGAAGCTCCGATCCGTCTGACACCGGACCCCAATGTGATTACCCGATTCCACCGTAAGATGGTGGAACTGGATTTGTGATAGGAAAGAAAAAACTTGATGCACCCCATTCATCCGATCGTCGTCCATTTCCCCATTGCGTTGTTGTGTGCCAGCGTCGCGTTTGATGCCCTCGCGTCCCGCTGGCCGACCGGAGGCCTTCGAGAAACAAGTCTCTATACTTTGTTGGCCGGTGTCATGGCCGCAGGGCTGGCGGTGGTGACGGGCGGAATGGGAGAGGATCTGGCCAAGCGGGCCGGTGCGCCGGAATCGGTACTTGAGCTCCACGAGAGCCTGGGTACGGTCACGTTGGTTGTCTTTGTTGTGCTGTTGGGGTTGCGTCTTGCCATGCAATTGGGATGGCTCAAAGAAGTCCGTGTACTCTCTCTCGGTCTTGGTGCGATCGGGATCGTCATCCTGGGTCTGACCGGCTATTGGGGCGGCGAGCTGGTTTATTCCTACGGAATTGGCGTGAACGCCATCATGCCCCCGATAACTCCCTAACAGGGTGCTGGACAGCGGTGAGCGCTGAGCGTTGAACGATGAGCGGCGATCAGATGATCAACGGAGCAAGGTGATGAAGATGTTCCCGCTGATAGTCGTAGCGTTGTCTTGCGCCTTCCCTGCCTGGGCTGCCGAACGGCATACGATGCAGCCGCGGGTGCCGGCCGACAGGTTGGCCGACGCTCGCGCATTGACGAGCCCCTTGCCGAGTTCCCCGGAGACCGTCGCGCAGGGCAAGGCGCTCTATAACGGTAAAGGGACCTGCTTCAACTGTCATGGAAAAGACGGGGACGGTCATGGGCCGGTGGCGGCCCAGCTGGATCCTTCGCCTCGCAATTTTCAGCATCATGGTTTCTGGCGTCATCGCACGGAAGGAGAAATCTTCTGGGTGATTAAGCATGGCTCACCCGGCACCAGCATGATCGGATTTGACGGGCAACTGACGGACGAAGAGATCTGGACCATCATCCAGTATGAGCGCAGCTTCGGCGGTGAGCATGGTCCGGGCATGATGGGCCATGGAGAAGGCATGGGGTCCATGATGGGACCGGGCGGCGGCATGGGCGGTTGTGAGGGAGAAGCCTGCGGCCGGTAACAGGATGCCAGCGAAACTCTCGCTGTCTGTGGATGTCTACGCTTGTTGTGATTTGTCGATGAGGCGGGTGACACGTCCCCCTATTGTTGCAACATATTGGGCTTGTAGATAATCTCCTTGCTATCGGCGTGAGTACTCGATAGCTATAGAGCTCCAGCGCTTCCTGGCTTAATATCCTTACCGTGGCGGCATCATCTGCCAGCAAAATCGCGTTCGACGAATCGATCCTGTCTTCCCAGACCTATTGGGGGCGTGGGAGTGGTGTGGCGGCGGGCGGTCTGTCCGTGATTGGAAAGAGGATACGGATCTTGGTGCCCAATCCGGGGCTGCTGGTGGCCACGAGACCGCCTCCATGCGATTGTACGATTCCGCGGACGGACGGCAAGCCAAGCCCCCGGCCGAGGAACTTAGTGGTAAAGAACAGATCGAAGGCCCGTTGGAGGGCGGCGTCATCCATGCCGCATCCGTCATCAACCACCTCTAGATAGGCAAACGTCCCAGAGCGCGTTGTTCCTTCCAGATGGCTATGGGACAGTATATCTTCGTCGCATTCCATCATCCCCGTGCTCAGTTGAATGGTTCCAGGGTCGGTGCCGATGGCTTCGACACTGTTGGTGACCAATTGGTCAAGGAGGTGCGATATTTGTTGATCGTTGGCCCTGATGGGCGGAATGCCATCACCCAATTGCAGCTGCAGCCGACTGGTTGTTCCGCGAGGGAGGGGATGGGACGACGAATACTTCAACACGATCTCATTGAGGTCGGTCGTTCTGAGTCCAACGTGAGATTTCCCGGTGTAGACGAGCAATCTGCTGGTGATGTCCGAGGCGGTCTGTGCTGCTCGCATGGCTTCGTCGAGGTTTTTGACTATGCCTCGATTGTCCTCCTGCAAGGCCATTCGGGCCAGGGTCAGATGGCCTGTGATGACTTGAAGCAGATTGTTGAACTCGTGGGCGATGCTGCCGGCTATCTGCAGCTGGTTTTCGAGCTTTCGAGCGTGCATGCGCTGGTGCTCCACGCGATGCTTGTAGAGTGCCGCCTGGAGGGTGGCATGTAATTCGCGCTCTTCGAAGGGTTTGACGAGATACCCGAACGGCTCGGTGTCGAGAGCTTGCTTGAGCAACGAGGCATCGGAGAATGCGGTAAGAAAAATAACCGGCACGTCCAGCAGCGGGCGCAACCGGGTGGTGGTTTCGATGCCGGTCAATGTACCGGCCAGATGGATGTCCATCAGCACGATGTCGGGGTGGGTCTGTGGAATCTCCTCCAACGCCTGCTCGCCGCGTGTCGCCCGGCCGCAGATGTCGTAGCCCATTTGCATTAAGCGATCGCTGATCTCCATGGCGATCAGCGCCTCGTCTTCCACGATATAGATGCGGGTCTTGCTCATACGGTATGGCCTTCAGATTCGCGCAATGGGTGATCGTAACTGCGACGGGCGTTCCGGTGCCGTAGCCTCCGAGGGCAGAGGCACTTCAAGGACGATCTCAAAGCCGGTGCCGGGGGGCCTGGTGAGCTTGGCTCCCAGTTGATCGGCCAGACTCGCCACCAATTGCAGCCCAAAGGAACCGGCCTGCTGCAGATCGAACTCCATCGGAAGACCGGCGCCCTCGTCCGAGACTGAGAGGAGGAAGGAACACTCGCGCGAGGCGATGCGGACCACCACGGAACCGCTCTTGCCGGCGGGGTAAGCGTACTTGAATGCGTTGGTCACCAGTTCCGTGACGATCATGCCGCAAGGCAGGGCGATGGTGGCCGGCACCGAGAGTTCTTCTGCCTCGACTCGGAGGTGAATGCGACCGGCGGCCTCGCGGAAGGAGCGCCGTAGTTGATCCGTGAGTGCCGTAAGGTATGCGCCGAGGGGGATTCTGTGGAGATCGGTTGAGCGGTACAGGAGTTCATGCACCAGGATCATGGCGCGTAGCCGATCCTGCCCCTCGGAGAAGATGGACTGGTCCTGTCCCTGTCGGGTTTTCTTTGCCTGGAAATGGAGCAAGCTGGAAATGATCTGGAGATTGTTCTTCACCCGGTGATGCACCTCGCGCAGCAGGGTTTCCTTCTCGCGCAACGACGATTCGACCCGCAACTCCGCCTGCTTGAGCGCGGTGATGTCTTGCGCGGTACCGGTAGAGCGGAGCGGCCGGCCGGTCGCCTCGTCGTAGTGGGTCTCACCGTGCTCCTGGATGAATTTGATCCGTCCGTCCGCCATGCGCACCCGATGGATGATGTTGTAGGGCTCGCGGGTCTCGATCGAGGTGAGATAAGCTTCGTCGACCAGGTCCCGGTCCTCCGGATGGACCGCGTCGAGAAATGCCTGGTATGAGGCGCCGAACTGCGCTGGGTCGATCTCGAAGATGCGGAAGATTTCGTCGGACCAGGAGAGCGTCGAGGTGGTGAGATTGAGTTCCCAATTGCCGATCTGCGCCATGCGCTGGGCTTCTTTCAGTCGCGCTTCGTTCTGGATCAGTTTTTCCTTCGCACGGTTGCGCTCGGTGATATCCCGCAGGATGACCGTATAGAGAGTGTGGCCGTCGGTTTCTGTTTGCGAGAGATACGCTTCGATCGGGAATTCCTGCCCGTCGGTCCGCAATCCACTGGCGGTCTCCAATAGGCCCGTCTTTTGCGCGCTTCGATCGCTCAGACTGAATGCGGGGCTGTGTTCATACAGCGGTCTTTGAAAATGATGAGGGATGAAGCGGTTGAGCGGTTGTCCCAGCGCTTCTTGTGCGGAGCACCCGAACAACCGTTCTGCCGTCGGATTGAACAGCACGATGTGCCGGTCCTCGTTCACAGAGATGATGGCATCCATGGCGGAGTCGATGACCGCGGCAAGACGCAGCTCGACTTGCTGAACTTCGTGCCGGACTCTGGCCTGTTCCCGCTTGCGTTGCCAGCGGTGCGTCCATAGGCCCAAGCCTGCGGCTACAATCAGGGTGCCGGTGGCCGCGATCTGTTGCAGGCCCTGAAGATGTTCCAGGACCTCCTCGGTATCCACCTTGACCACCATGGTCCAGGTGGTGCCCTGAACGGGAACTATATGGGCTAGTACGGCATGGCCGCGATAGTCAGAGGAACTCTCCAGCGGGCCATAATGCCCTTGCGCGGCTTTGATGATCGGAAGAGTATCCAATGTGGTGGGAGCCGTGCGCGCCAAGGCGGTCTGTGTCCTGTGGCGGAGTTCGTTGAGCACGATCACCTGGTTGCCGTCATACTTGATCAGCTCGATTTCGGCGGTACGGCTCTTTCCCGGCCAGGATTGAATCATCGTGAAGAGGTCCTCCCAGGTCCCCCGCAACACCAACAGGCCGACGGTGGTTGTCTTGTCTGCACCATTGATCGGGGCGAAGGTGTCCAGCATCGGCTGTTCCGGCGCAGCCGGATCGGCGGCATAGAGTTCTGAAAACGGCGGCGGGGCCGTCTGCAGGACTTGCCGTGCGAGTAATTCTCCCCTCTCGGACAGCTTCATGGACTGGCCGGTGCTGAAGCGAACATTCCCCTTGGCATCGAGAATCGTCGCTCCGGCATAGCCGTAATAGGCGACTGCGGATTCGAGTGGCTGCTGGAGCAATGCGGGCAGGTCGTTGCCTTTGGTGGCCCACCAGCCTTGAGCCAGCCCAACGTGCAGCATGTCCGTGAGGACCAGGCTATCCCCTCGGCGCTCGTTGAGAAAGGCTGAAAGCAGGCTCGATTTCAGCTGACCGATGCTGGCCAGCTCGTTGAACGTAGAGGTTTTTTTTCAGATTTGAGGTGTGCAAAGAACTGATATTCGGCGACTTCTGCGCCGAGTGCCAGCAGGCAGAACAGCGCAACCAGCCCGAGCGGTAGCTTGTGTGCGATGGCAGGTCTGTTCATCGGTTCGCTCCCGCCCCAGTGGTTACGACCTCGTCAGCCGGTTTCCGGCAAGACGCTTGACCGACTCACTCTGCTGAAGGGCTGGAACTGGCCGCCGACCTGCAATCGATGGATTCGCACATTGCGCGCTGAATGCGCGATCGTTTTTGGTATGGGGTCTTAATGCCGTGGCTAGCCTCGCCTTGCCTAAGAAGAAACGAGTATATCAGTGGGCGGGCTACTCCACAATGTGTGGCTCGATGCAGCGCGCCGCGCCATCCGATCTTGTCCCCAAACCTGTGTTGTCGCCTTTTGCGACAGCCGCGTTTTTAGGTCAGACCTGGAATGCCCCAGGGACCGTGCCCCCTCTCTCCGCGCATTTCCTCAAGCCCCTGTCAATCCACGGTAATCCGCGATTCTCCGGTTCTAAGTCTCTGGCACGGCCTTCGCTTTTGTTTCGAGCGGACCCATATCTATCCAAGGAGGAATCGTCATGGACAATCAAGAGACAAAAGGTTCGGCGCAGGCCGTGGCGCTGGCATTCATTGGGGGAGCGGTGGCTGGCGTGGTGGCCGGTCTGCTTCTTGCCCCGCAGTCGGGGGAAGATACGCGACGGGATTTGAAGCGATATGCCAGAAGGGCCGAGGAGGAAGTCTTGGAGAAGGCGAAGGAGGCGCGAGCTGCCCTCGATGAGACCATCGAACGTGGCAAGCATTTCATCGCAGAGAAAGCGGCGGATGTCGAGGCGGCGCTCAAGGCCGGACGAGAAACCGTGAAGGAAAAAATGGATAAATGCTGTAGCTGATGAGGCTGTCGTGAGGGAGGGTATTGTAATGCGACCAGTGGACGATATTCGGAAGAAGCTGTTGATTCAACGGCGCAACTTGTTTCGTCAGGTTGTACAAACGGAAGACGAACTGCTCTGGCTTGAGACCGATGTCGAGAGCGAAGTGGAGGAGCGGGGGCAGGAAGAGGACATGGTGCGCCTACTTGATCGTCTGGATGGACGGGCGAAGGCTGAGATCGAGGAGATCGACCGGGCGCTCGTCAAGCTGGAGGCAGGGCAGTATGGCCGATGCGAACAATGCGGAAAGGACATCCCCCAATCCAGGCTGGAGGCCGTCCCTGCGGCGGCCATGTGTATGGCTTGCGCACAGGCATGGGAGACCCGGGCGGCGCTGAGAAAATAGGTGAGCGGGCCGTCCGCTATAGGATGGCGGAGGTAGGACGAGGAGCTCGCTGGGTAAAATAGAACAATGGCAATGAGGCAATAGCCGATTGATTTAATTGAGCGAAATTGAACATGCCCAGAATGTTGCCCCTGCCATTATCATTATCTAGAGGCAACCAGGCCCTCCTCAGAGGGGCAGCTCTGGGGGCTCTGTGTCTTGTGCTAGCTGCCGGTTGCGCCGAGGGTGAACATCGCCACGGAGAACAGCGGTCCGATCCTTATCTCACCTCCGATACCAGGCGCCCTATTCCACTCTCGTCGCCTGCCGGGAAGGAACATCGCGCGGTAATGATGCAGCACCTGGAAACCATTCAGGTGATCGTGAATGCGCTGGTTGAAGAGGACTATGAGCTGGCGAAAGGTCTGACCGAATCGCACCTGGGGTTCTTCATGCATCGGCAGGCGATGGCGCATCAGCAGCCCGGGAATTTTCCCCCTGCCTATCATGACTTGGCCATGGCGCATCACGAAGCTGCAGAAACACTCGCCCGTATCATTCCTACAAAAGACCTGAAACAGATCTTGCCGCAGCTCAACAACGTGTTGAAAGCCTGTGTGGCCTGTCATCTGGAATACAGACTGCGAACCTCGTAAGGGAAGGAGCACGTTATGCCCGAACGTACGATCAGTACGATGTTCGATGAAGATCATGACCGGCTGGACGAACTGTTTAAGTCGTTTCACCTCCTGAAACGGACGGATCTCGCCAAAGCGCAAAAGGCATTCGCAGATTTCAAGACCGGGCTCCAGCGGCATATGGTCTGGGAAGAAGACATCTTGTTCCCGTTGTGGGAGAAAAAAACCGGCATGAGCGAAGGAGGCCCCACCTTCGTCATGCGGCAGGAGCACCGCGAAATCGGAGAATGTTTGGACGCGATCGATCGCAAGATGCAGGCGCAGAATCCGGAGAGCGATCAGGAAGAACAGACATTCGTGGATATGCTCGACCGGCACAACATGACGGAAGAGGAGGTCCTTTATTCGGCGATCGACAAGGCGACGAGCCTGGACGAGCGTGAAACGGTGTTTCAGGCTATGAACAATATCCCGGAAGCGCGCTACAGGGCCGGTTTCGGAGCGAA
Source organism: Nitrospira sp. (assembly GCA_025361385.1). GTDB lineage: Bacteria > Nitrospirota > Nitrospiria > Nitrospirales > Nitrospiraceae > Palsa-1315. Next base: position 4,236 of record JANYAJ010000047.1, on the reverse strand, counting down.
GCAGGCCTGAGATGCTGGACTGGGGTAACGGCGTCGAGAAAGACCTGGGGATAAGCCGCTAAGGCACATCTATGACTATTCCGCTCATTCTTGAAGGCGCGTTCTCAAGCAAGGAGTCCTTGCATGAGATGATTATGCATCGAAAGGTCTGTTTCGATCATGACCCCTTTGAGGATCCTCACCACCTACCGTTCGGCGACGATCCGGAGCATCATGAGCTCGTGGGGAACCTCCATCGTCTTTGTCGTGTGTTCTCCCATCGTGACCGGATAATAAACTGTGGCAGTGCCATGTGGGCGAGCAGTGAGAGCTTGAGGACGATGAGCAAGGGAGATAGTCGAGAGGGCGGACTGCCATCAAATGAGACAGCCTGGGTATAGTGGACAAAGGGAGATTCCAATGAGGCGAGTATTCTACGTCTGTCTTGTCGTGTTGGGGCTCGTACCATGTAGCGGAAACCTCGTTCAGGCCGGCCGGCAAGCGCCCAACAGTTCGGCGACGGCTCAAGCCGATGCCGAGCGGGGCCGGGCGGTCTTCAACGGGAAGGGCGTCTGTTACTACTGCCATGGCATCGATGGGAAGAAGGACCAACGACCGGAGCTCGCAGCCGATACCGCCGCGCTCATCGAGCAACTCAATCCTCCACCATCCGACCTCAGGAATCGGAAGGGGCTTCGATTGGCCAGCGATAAAGCTCGATTCAACGCCATCCGCGAAGGCCATCCCGGCACAGGCATGTTTCCCGACCGCACGATGACGACTCAGGAGCTCACAGACACGCTGGCCTATTTGGCTCTTCTCAGAAAGGAAGGCTCTCCAAAGCAACCGTGAAAGCATCGCCGGTCGTATGCAGTAGACATATCTAAGTTTATTGATATCCCGATCGCACATCTTATATAGTCTCTGACATGAAGCCTCTGGAGTTCGTTGGCTCCAGTCTCGACGACCTCAAAGAATTCCCGGCAGAAGCCCGCCGTGCGGCCGGTTTTGAATTGAGCTTCGTTCAGCGTGGTTTGGAGCCTTCCGACTGGAAGCCTATGAAAGAGGTGGGGGCGGGTGTCAGGGAGATTCGAATACACGTGTTGGGTGAATGGCGCGTGCTGTATGTAGCCAAGTTCGCCAAGTCCATCTATGTGCTTCACGCGTTCCAGAAGAAAACGCAGAAAACCAGAAAAGAAGACATCGAGTTGGCGCGTACACGATACGGACAGATCGGAGACCGGAGATGAAGAAGAAAAAAACAACCAAGTCAGGCGGCAATGTCTTTGTGGATCTTGGTTTTGATCCCGCCGAAGCCGCCGTGCTCCAAATGCGCGCGAATCTCATGAGCGATCTTCGCCTCTATATCGAGAAACAGAAGCTCACGCAAGCGCAGGCGGCCACGCGCCTCGGCATCGCGCAATCCCGCGTGTCCGACCTCGTGCGTGGCAAATGGGACAAGTTCAGCCTCGAAATGCTCATTACGCTTGAAGCGCGGTTTGGCCGCACAGTGCGTGTGCGGCTAACCCCTTAAGTTCTGAACTTGATCCCGCGCCCTGCAGTCCGTTAACTGAGCGGGTCGAACGGCGCCATCATTCGCACATAGGCCAGCACGTCCATCACTTGTTGATCGGTGAGCTTTCCCCGGAACCCGTGCATGGGGGTGAAGGCGGCGCCGTGCGAGATCGTGATCAGGAGTTCCCAATCCGTCTTCGAGCGCGAAGCCAGGGACTGGAGGTTGGCAGGACGGACAATCAGATACTGTCCCTCCGGTCCGTTGCCATCCAACTTGTCGCCATGGCAGCGCAGGCAATTCTTTTCATAGACCATCTGGCCTGCTTGAGGATTCCCACGCACGGCCTGTGCGGCAACCCATGAACTGCATCCTATGACCAGTGCCAACGCGCTCAGTATCACTCGAATGTTCATACCCCTGCATCCTTTCATGCCTGAATTGTTGAGGACGGTCGATGGGCGGTCAGCGCACCACGAGCACGGAGCAGCCGGCCCGATGCACGATCCCGTGCGACACACTGCCCATCAAAAACCGATCGAGTCCCTTCCGTCCATGTGAGCCGACCACGATGAGGTCGTGGTTCTTTCCCGCCTCACACACGGTCGTCACGAGATCACCCATGCGGATATCGGTGGTGACGTTGAACTGTGGGCTCGCCAATGCCTTGGCCGTGTCGTCCACGACTTGCTGCGCCTGCCGTTTGTGTTCTTCAGACCAGCGTTGAAATCCCACCATCAAGCTGGGCTCGATCATGGCGAGCGAGGGCACGACCGACAGGATCGTCACGGCCACGGGGTTTCTGAAGGGATGCGCCGTCAGCCAGGCTTGGAGACGGCGCGCATCCTCGCGGCCTTCGACTGCCATGAGGACACGAGCGACGGGTCGAGCCGTTCCTTTCACGATCAAGGTCGGGAGTGCGGCATGGAGCAGGATATGGTGCGAAATACTGCCGGTAAACACTTCCGTCACGCGGCTGTGGTCGTGTGTGCCTACGGCGATGAGGTCGGCCTTCGCCGCCGTCGCGCTGTCGAGAATGAAGGCGGCTGGATGCTGGACTTCGCATAAGGTCTTGATAGAGGGAGTCTCGACCGGCAGCAGGGTGCGGCAACGTTCAACGGCCTGGCGGCCGGCCTCCATCAAGGCATGACGGAATTCGTCGTACCCTTGCAGGTTGGCGGCTTCGGCGACGATGGGATAGTGAAACATGCCCAGGTCGACGCCATGAACGAGGACGACCTCGTCCGGGCGGTAGAGCAAACCAACCTGCGCCACCGCCGCAAAGGCTTCGTCCGACCAATCGATACCAATCACAATGTTCATCATCTGCGATGTCTCCCTGGTTCGCTCGTGTTACGTCCGAGAGAACGATGGCGATCTGGCGCGTTCGCGATGTGCCGCTTCCAGCAGGGCCAAGACTTGGGCATCGGTCACTGGCTCGAAATCTGTGTAGAGGGCTCCGACAGACGAAAAAGGTTCCGGTGTTGCGAGGATCACGCATTGGTCGACCAGCGGACGTACGCGCGAACCGCTGTCGCTCGCCGCGACAGGCATGGCAACAATCACACGACTGGGGGAGAGGGCGGCCATAGACGTGATCGTGGCGAAGAGCGTCGCCCCTGTTGCCATGCCGTCGTCGACAAGGATGACCGTATGGTTGGCCAGAGCGAGGAGCGGTCGTCCTTGGCGATAGAGCGCCCGCTGCCGCCGAAGTTCCCCTTCTTCCCCCAGAACCAGTTCCTCGATATCTTCGCCGGAAAGCCGGCAGGCGCTGGCTGCCTCCTGGTTCACGTACAGGGCGCCCGTTTCACTGACAGCCCCGACCGCACAGTCCGGGTTATTGACGGTGCGGAGCTTGCGCGTCAGAAAGACCTCCAGCGGCAGGTGTAAGGCCACGCTCAGTTCGTAGCCGACGACCACCCCGCCACGTGGAAGGGCGAGAATGACGGCGTTCGGATCGCCCCGGTACATCGCCAGCTCCTTGGCCAACAAGACACCCGCATGAGCCCGATCGCGAAACGTCATAACAGACCCTTTCGTGCGGTTGGTGGCGTCACAATGTAATAGCCGGGTCGTTGCTGTGTCAGACAGACCTGCCCCTCCCGACTCAACCGATCGACTTCGAGAAAGACCTGATTCCAGGTCAATCCTCGACAGTTGAAGACGATGTCTTCCAGGTTGCAGCCGGGCGAGCGGGCAATGAGATTCAGAATGGCGGTAGTGGTCGCTGATGGCACTGTCATGAGAGCCTCTATTGTCGGTGCATGGCCTATTCGTACTGACTGCATCAGTGATGCCAGGTGGCGGCTGCCGAAGCGATCATGACAACCCCGCATTGGCACGGCAGTCTCGTCTATGTCGCGAAATCTTGGCTGGATAGCACTGGGGCATTACGGGGCAGAGCCGTGGCGAGACACTGTCGCCTCTTTCCGCATTGGGCGGCAGAGCGGGACTGGCGGGATGGCCGATACGGACGGAGGTTCGAGGTTTTCGGAACTTCGAATTGCGCCTTTCCCGTACAGGATTCAACCGTGACAGGATGCTCAAAAAGTTCGTCCAGCAAGGCCGCAGCGAGCGAACTTAGAACGATGAACGTGGAACGCTGACGTAAGAGGGACTTCTTTACTCATCGTTCATCGCTCACCGTTCATCGTTTCCAGACTGGCGGGATTTTTCAGCGTCCTGTGCGATTAGGCCGGGCGGCGTGCGGGAGGCCGGCGTCCGCGTCCTCGATAGGACGGTCC
>JANYAJ010000038.1 GCA_025361385.1 Nitrospira sp. | reverse complement strand
TCAACGAGCGGCCGATAGCGGCTGAGCCGGAGGAGCCATTGCTCGAAGCGATCGTGGATGCCGGTATTGAAGTAACGAATGTGAGCCTGGACCGAGGAGTCCATGACGATCGGCATATCGTAGGCCGCATATTCCGCTGTCGCGCTTCGAGGGGCATCTTGTGTCGGGGGCAGTTCAGCCGGAGGATTCAAGGCATCTGAAAAACGTGCGGTTGCTGGCGAGTTTCCCGCTGGGTTCAGCTGCAAGAGGTCTTCGGCCCGCGGAACGCTGCTTGTCCGTACGGAGGGAGCGTTGGTGCTTTCCGTTGCCGGGCCTACCGTATCGAGCGGGACGAGGTTGTCGTCCGGGTCGTCTGCTGCCGGTGCGTTCTCGTCCAGAACTGTGGACGGATCAGCAATAGCGGGTTCGGAAAGAGTTGCAGCCTGCCCCACTATAGGAAAGAGGCTGAGCGACATTCCAAGGAAGAGCGCAATCGGGAGGGCGGCAGGTCTTGGTTTGAGTGGTGTCGTTGACATGCCTTGGCTATTAGTATGGTGTCTAAGTTTCAACATATTCTGTAAGGGTAGACTATCGAGCGACCTCGCGCTTGTCAAGGAATTGCAAGAGGATTGGCATTCCACTCGTGGGGCACGGCGGCCAGGGGCGGTCACGTTCGGATGAAATCATGAGTGGACATCACGCCGGGAACTGGAGGACGGAACAGCCTGAAAACACGCGTACCCACGCGGTTCCTTGCCTTGACAGCTTTTGGGAGGCAATGGTATCGTCCCCCCTTCCCGCGTAGGATTTTTCACGTTTTATCCGAGGAGGATCCGTCGATGCTGAAGCGGTATTTGCTCGCCCCCGGTCCCACGCCTGTGCCCCCTGAAGTGTTGTTGGCCATGGCGCGGCCCATGTTCCATCATCGCGCTCCCGAGTTCGATAAGGTGTTTGCGGAAGTCCGGGATGGGCTGAAGTGGCTGTTCCAAACGAAAAATAACGTGCTCATGCTGGCAGCATCCGGAACCGGAGGCATGGAAGGTTCGGTCTCGAACTTTCTCTCTCCCGGCGACAAAGCGCTTACCATTAATGGCGGGAAGTTCGGGGAACGGTGGACGAAGCTCTGTAAGACGTTCGGCGCAGAGGTCATCGAGATCAAGGTGGAGTGGGGACGGGCCGTCGATCCCCAAGTGGTGGCCGATGCTTTGAAGAAGGACCCTTCAATTAAGGCGGTCTATGTGCAGGCGAGTGAAACCTCGACCGGCGTGTCGCACGATATTAAGGCGTTGGCAGAAATCGTAAAGCCCTATAGCGAGACCATTCTTGTGGTAGATGCCATTACGGCCCTCGGCGTATTCGACATCAAGACCGATGAGTGGGGACTCGATGTTGTGATTACGGGGTCGCAAAAGGCGCTGATGCTCCCTCCAGGCCTGGCATTCGTGAGCGTGAGCGATAAAGCCTGGCAATTGGCGGAAAAAGCCAAGAACACCGCGTTCTACTTTAATTTCAAGAAAGAGCATGAGAATCAGCAGAAGAATCAGACAGCCTATACGCCAGCGGTGTCTCTCATCGTCGGGTTGCAGGAAGTCTTGAAGATGATGCGAGCGGAAGGGCTCGAGGGCGTGTTCGGCCGTCAAGCCATGCTCGCGAAGGCCATGCGCGAAGGGTTACAGGGTGCCGGATTGGCGTTGTTTCCCAAAGAGTCGCCCAGCGATGCCCTCACTGCTGTTTTAGCGCCGGAGGGCGTGGATGGTCAGGCGATCTACAAGAACCTGCGCGTGCAATACGGTATTACAGCGGCTGGTGGGCAAGACCATTTGAAGGGGAAGATTTTCCGGCTCTCCCACATGGGCTACATGGACCGTTTCGATGTCATCATCGCGGTGGCAGCTGTTGAGATGGTCCTCAAAGGGCTAGGTCATCCCGTGAAGCTTGGAAGCGGCGTGGCGAAGGCACAAGAAATTTTGATGGCGTAGCGGTTACGTCTCGAAACTTAATATAGGGCAGGCACAATGGGCATGAAAATTCTCATCAGCGATAGTTTGTCGGCACAGGGCGTAGAGCTCCTTGAAAAGGCTGGATTCACGGTAGTCGTGAAATCCAAGATGTCGAAAGAAGAGCTATTCAAGGAGATCAAGGACGCCGATGGCCTGATCGTGCGGTCCGGGACCAAAGTGACGGCAGAACTGATTGCAGCAGCCGAGAAGCTGAAGATTGTCGGGCGTGCCGGGTCGGGGCTGGATAATGTCGATACGCCGGCCGCAACGCGTCGCGGGATCGTGGTGATGAACACGCCTGGCGGCAATACCGTCACGACTGCCGAACATACGATGTCGATGATCTGGGCGATGAGCCGTCGCATTCCACAAGCTACCGCCTCTATTAAGGCTGGCAAGTGGGAAAAAGATAAATTTATGGGCGTGGAACTCTACAACAAGGTGCTTGGCATCGTGGGCGTGGGGCAAATTGGCAGCCATCTCACAAAGCTGGCTCAGGGGATCGGCATGAGCGTGATAGCCTACGATCCCTATTTGGCCGAAGAACGCGCGCAGAAGATGGGCGTCACGATGATGCCGCTGGATGAACTCTTCAAGCGTGCCGATATTATTTCCGTCCACACACCGTTGACCCCTGAGACCAAGGGGCTCATCAATGCGCAATCGATCTCGACGATGAAGCCGGGGGTAATGATCGTGAATTGTGCCCGTGGCGGGATTATCCATGAGGGTGATCTGTTTGATGCGTTGAAGGTCAAGCGCGTGGCGGCCGCTGCGTTCGACGTGTTTGAAGAAGAGCCGGTGAAGGCGGACCATCCGTTGTTGACCTTGGA
>JANYAJ010000032.1 GCA_025361385.1 Nitrospira sp. | reverse complement strand
CTCGAACCTCGAACCTCTGGCCTCTTGGCCAACGACAGGGTCTCACTCCGCCGATTGACTCCATCCGGATTCTTGATTGCGAACTTTGCCGACAGCGAGGCAACTGGGTGCCACTCATAAAGCCGCACGTTGCTCGATGCGCCGCTCTGCAAGCGAGCCATCGAGCGGCGCGATGGCTCGCGCCACTAGGGGGTGCCATGCTGACCATGCTGGCCGGAACCTCCGCCTACGCACAACAGCCTCTCCCCCCGATCTTTGATCCGACCGGGCGCTCGGGGGAACCGCCTGCTCCGCTCAAAAAAGAATTCAAGCCTCCAACCCCTGTCCCGCTGCCTACCCTCCCCGTGGTCCCGGTCCCTCCAGAGGAAGAGGGTAAGAAACCGCTGGGCCAGATCCAGGTCCTCGCCAGCTATATTCATGTGACCGGGAGTACGGTCTTCACCGATGCAGAACTGGACGAAGTCACCGCGCCCTATCGCAATCGGATATTGACGACCGAAGATCTCGAACGCCTCCGGCTCGCGCTGACCCTCCTGTACGTGAATAGGGGCTACATCACGTCCGGCGCGATCATCCCCGACCAGGACGTCACGTTCGGCGTGATCACCGTTCAGATCGTCGAAGGCAGATTGGCCAAGATCGACGTCGAGGGGCATGACTGGTTCCGCGCCGGCTACTTGCGCGATCGCATCGAACGGGGCGCGCAGATACCGCTGCGGCTGGAGCCATTGCAAGAACGGTTGCAGTTGCTCCAACAAGATCCACGCATCGGACAGATCAATGCCGAACTGCGCCCCGGCGAGAAGCGCGGCGACAGCATCATGCAGTTGAGAGTGAAAGAGACCAGTCCCTGGAAAGCCTGGCTGGACTTCAGTAATTATCAGACACCCGTGGTCGGAGCCGAGCGCGGGCTCGCCACGATCGCCCACCAGAACGTGACTGGCAATGGCGACGCCTTCAGCTTTACCTATGGCCGTTCGCGGGGCGTGAATCCGATCGTCGATACGTCCTACTCACTCCCCTTGAATCGGTACGACACGACCTTCATCGCCTCCTACCGGCGGAACGACTCTCTGGTGGTGGACAAGGCGTTTCGTGCTCTCGACTTGAATGCGGAATCGGAAATCATCGGCTTCACGCTTCGCCAACCGATCTACCGAACGCTGTCCGATGAGTTGGCCGTCGCGATCACCGGCGAACATCTTTACAACAAGGTGACCTCGTCGCTCGATAGCCCTGGACAATCCTTTGAATTCATTCCCGGCTCGTCGAATACGGGAGTGAACACGGTGAGTACGCTCCGTTTCACTCAAGAATATACGCACCGCACGTCTTCATTTGTCATTGCCGGACGATCACGCTTCAGTGTGGGCCTTGACGTGCTGGGCGCCACGATCAATTCGCGCGATGCAAGAAATACTTTCAACGCTGAGGCACTTCCCAGCGGCCATTTTTTTTCCTGGTTGGGACAGGCACAAGCTGTGAAACGGTTCGACGAACTGGGAGGAATGCAGCTTCTGGCACAAATGAGCCTCCAGCTAGCGAATAATCGATTGTTTCCTCTTGAGCAGATTCCCGTCGGAGGGCGGTTCAGCGTCCGTGGATATCGCGAAAATACGCTTATTCGTGACAATGCCTTTCTGGCCTCTATCGAAACACGCTTTCCGCTCATGAGTTATGCGACCGGAGAGCCGCTGTTACAGTTCGCTCAATTTGTGGATTTCGGTCGGGCATGGAATACAAGAGTTTCGACCCCTGAGCCCGATACTCTTGCGAGCATCGGACTGGGCCTCCGATGGAATATTCTCCCGAAAGAGCGGGCTCGTTTCGAAGTCTACTGGGGTGCGCCGCTGAACTTTAATAACGTGCACCGACCACAAGGCGATTCACGGGACCACTTGCAGGACAACGGAGTGCATATGCAGATTGTCGTTCAGGTGCTGTAACCATGAGGACCCAGATGCCACGACCCTTGTACCGGTCCACATCGCTGAGAACGTCCCTCGCGTGGCTGCTTCTCACCGCGACCGTCCTGATCTCTTCTGTGACCACTTCAGCCTCCTCCCCACTTTCCGTCGCTGATGAAACGATGGCCCAAGGGACACAGGTCTTGCAGCGTGGCTCACACGAGGACGCATTGGGACAATTGAAGGAAGCCGCGCGGCAGTATGAAGCACTGGGCCAGTCGCATCAACAGAGTCAGGCCCTTGTGGCCGCGGCCCGCGCGGCTGAATCGCTCGGCCAGACCAGGCACGCACTCCAACTCCTCGAACTCGCCTCGGCACTCGTACAGCACGAACCGGATGCCCTCTGGCGAGCATCGATCCTGGCGCAACTGGGGCATACGTACCTGACGGCTCGACAACTCGATGCCGCCTCGACGCATTTGTCGCAGGCCCGTGAGTTGACCACAGGCTCTTCCTCCCCGGCACTCACCGCGCCTCTCCTCAACGATCTCGGCATTCTCCATGCCCTCCAGCATCATCCTGAGGAGGCCCTCACCGCCTTTACGGATACCGTCCAGATCGCCCAGCAGGCAGGACTCCCTCTGGTCGCGCTGCATGCGCGCTTGAATGCGGCGCGAACACACTTGCAGCTCAATCAGCCGACAAACAGCCGCCTATGGATCGACCAGGCCCTGGAACACGTCACCACACTGCCGCCTTCTCGCGAGAAGGCCATCGGGCTCATGAATATCGGTCTGCTGTATCGCCGCCTGATCCCCTCCCTCCCCGACTTCCGTGCCCCGCTGGTCCTCCGAGCGGCAGGGGCGCTGCAGGAAGCGGCGGGCCTCGCGGAACAGCTCGGCGATGCGCGTACCCTGTCGTTTGCTCTCGGTCATCTCGGCCATCTG
>JANYAJ010000029.1 GCA_025361385.1 Nitrospira sp. | reverse complement strand
GCCTTGCTGCCGATGTACCAGAAGCTCAGCCCCAGCAGCGCGAAGAAGATGGCTTTGTGCAGGCCGTTCCAGAACAGTTCGAAGAATCGCGTATACACGTTGATGCCGAGAAACGTCAGGCCGAAGCCCTTGGTGATATCGTTGTCGTGCCTCAAGCCATGATAGATGGCCCAGCCTGCGGCTGCGCCGAAGAGGATCGACCAGTGGAACAGTTCGATCTGTTTCACCCGCTCCCAGGCATGCATATCCGCATAGTTGCCGAAGATCGACATGATCCAGAGCGCAATGAAGAGATACAGCAATCCCATTACCAGCGTGCTGCGGAAAAAGCGTTGCCCCGTCGGGTGAGTTTCCAGCGCCAATGCGCAGCCGGTCAGGAGCCCGCCGAAGAGGACAAAGCGCAGGGGATAGTTCATGCCAAGGTAATAGGCTCCCCAGCCGGACATGTAGCCCGTTTCCGTGCCCATCCAGCCGCCCAGCGAGGCCAGGGAGAACACCCAAATCAAGTTCGACTCGAGCATCACACCAAGGACTGCATAGACCAGAAACGAGAGCAAGAGCAGAATCGAGAAATGCCCGCTGCCTCTGTCGAGTGCGATGCCGAGTTGGGAAATCGCTCCGGCTGTGGCCTGCACGCCCAGAAAGAAAATGGCTTCGTTGCGATAGGCCTTGTCGGGGGCCTGCTGTCGTTTGGCGAGTCCCCATCGGTAGAGCCCGGCAGCCAGGAGTGAGAGGGCCGCACACTTGACGGTGGCAGGGGCCTGGAAGAGTACGTCGAGCAGGTCTCGGAGCATCCGGTCTGAAAGTGCGGCGCTCACGGAGGAGACGATCGACAAGAGGGCGACCCAGAAGGAGTATTTCGCCAGCTTCCGCCAGTCGAAATATTGCACCTCGATCGTCGCGGCCAGCGACGCAGCCTGCGTATGTGGAATCACGCCATCCTGTCTCCACCGCTCGATGGCTTCGCGGACCACGATGGCTTGTTTACGTGGGAGTTTCATGGCGACCTCTTACGGGTAGGACTGAACACGTTTCCTGCACGCTGAATTATATGGCGGAAAGGGGAGGCAGGCTATTCAGAAAGGCAAACGTACCAAGGGGGGAACGGCGAAGATAAGCGAAGATAATCTTGGGGTGCCGTTCGCAGCAAAGTGGGGAGGGGAATTGGGTGGCTGGTAGATCTGTCGGAACGTTGTGGCATGTCTCCGTATGTTCATCCTCTCCCATTCTTTTTCCTCGCTGAGAAAGGCAGGTGCTCGTTCTGTTGTTAGCCCAAGACTTCGGGGTAGAATGGGCCGGCAGCGAGAGACGGGAGCGCTGCGTCGAAGGCTGTCTTATTTTTCGAGCCGTGAACATGAAACCAACCAAGAGAAACAAGCCGGGGGCCAAGCGAGTCGCAGTGAAACGCTCCGGTCTTGTCGGCAAGGCAGGTACGGAGAGGCCTGATTCCGCGACGCGGCGGGCCTTCATGCCGAAGCACGGAGGACTGGCCCATCGACTTGGCGAGCGGGTAAAGGAGTTGAGCGCCCTCCATCGCGCAGTTCATCTCCTGCAAGACAGTCTCAAACCGGTATCGACCGTATTGCTGGAGATCGCCTCGTTCATGCCTCCCGCCTGGCAGTATCCTGAGGTGACGGAGGCCTGCATCACCTTCGACGGGAGGCAGTTTCACACGCCTGGTTTCAGGGAGACGCCCTGGATACAGCGGGCTGCCTTTGCGACGCCGGACGGACGCCGGGGGATGCTTGAGGTCGTCTACACGGAAAAAATCCGCCGGAAGTCGAAGGGCCGTTTCTGGCCGAAGAACGGGATCTGATCAATTCATTGGCCGACAGTTGTGCCTCCTATCTCACGCGGAAACAGGCGGAAGAAGAGCTGCTGCTGCCCATGGACGGTTGCAGGCTCTCTCCAAGCAGTCGATGCGTCTGCAGGAACAGGAGCGTCGACAACTGGCGCACGACCTCCACGATGAAATCGGACAAGCATTTACGACGCTGAAAGTGAATTTACAGGCGATCCAGAGAACCACGGACCCGAACCGCCGGATTGCGTCCTTGAACGACAGTTTCAGTATCATCGATCAGACGGTGCAGCGGGTGCGCGACATGGCCCTCGATTTACGCCCATCGATGCTCGATGACCTGGGGCTGGCCTCTGCCGTGCGTTGGTATGTGGGGAAGCAGGGGGAGCGGGCCGGGATTCGCACGAAGGTCGATTCCAAGGATATTCCCGCGGGACTGTCCCCCGATGCCTTGGTGGCCTGCTTCAGGATTGTCCAAGAGGGGGTGACCAACATCTTGAGGCATGCCGAGGCCAGTCGAATGGCCGTGAAGCTCCGGGCTGTGAAAGAGGGAGTCGAGGTGGTCATCGAAGACGATGGCGCCGGTTTTTCCGTCAAAGAGGCCATGGCCGCCTCCGGTGAAAGGCCGCATTTGGGATTGATCGGCATTCAAGAGCGAGTCAGAACCTTCAATGGACAATTCCACATCAGCTCAGTGCGAAGAAAAGGCACGAGGCTGTCGGTGATGATTCCGTTCGACAAGACCGCGTGAAGCGAGGAGAGGCCGTATGCACGTCAAAGCGAAAACTCTGCGGGTTTTGCTGGCCGATGACCATGCGCTCTTTCGCGCCGGACTTCGGGTCTTGCTGCACAGTCTCGGCGGAATTCAGGTCGTCGCCGAAACAGGAAACGGACAGGACGCGATCCAGCTGGTCGAGCGAGAGCGGCCCAGCCTCGTGCTGATGGACATTGCGCTACCAGGCCTCACGGGCCTCGAAGCGACCGCCCGTATCACCAAGTCCTGGCCGCAGGTGCGGGTCATCATCCTCTCCATGCATGCGAACGAAGAATACGTTCGCCAAGCCCTTCGGGCCGGCGCCATGGGGTATCTGTTGAAAGGAGCCGAGCCGTCCGAATTGGAATTGGCCCTCAAGGCCGTCATGCGAGGGGAGACGT
>JANYAJ010000012.1 GCA_025361385.1 Nitrospira sp. | reverse complement strand
GTATCAACCAAACGAATCATCACTCCATCAAGATCGATAGATTCCTCAATCACGTCCCTCGTTGTACCAGGAATGGCGGTGACAATCGCCCGCTCTTCCTTTAACAGACGGTTTAAGAGACTGGATTTGCCGACATTCGGGCGTCCAAGGATAACGACATAGGCCCCTTCCCGCAAGATCCGCCCTTCCTGCGCCGTCGATTCCAGCTTCTGAGCGACGGCACAGGCCTCACTGACGATGCGCAGGAGTTCCTCACGTTGAAGAAATGAAATATCTTCGCCCACAAAATCGATTCCCGCCTCAACATGGGCTAATACGGTCAAGAGAGAGGCCCGAGTCTGTTCCACATCACGCGCAAGATCGCCCCGCAGATGGCGCTGAGCGATGTTCAGTCCGGCCGTCGATGTCGCCCTGATGGTGTCGAGTACTGCTTCTGCCTGTGAGAGATCTAATCGCCCATTGAGAAAAGCTCGCTTCGTAAATTCGCCCGGCTCCGCCATCCTTGCACCAGACTCTATACAGACCTTGCAGACCGTCCCGAGTACCAACGCACCGCCATGAGACTGAATTTCTACGACATCCTCTGCGGTAAAAGACCGCGGAGCTTTCATATAGACTACGAGTGCTTCGTCAAGGAGGTCCGTCGCGGTCGTCCGTACCTGACCGAATCTGAGGTCTTTTCGCTCGACCGCTGCAGGGTTCACAAGATCGGCAAGATGAAGCGCATGAGAGGAAACCGATGAGAGAGGACGACCGGAACGTAATCGAACAACTCGAGACGCCACGACGAGGGCGTGAGGACCACTCAGACGAACGATCCCTATGCCGCCCTCTCCTGCGGGAGTTGCAATGGCACAGATGGTATCCTCGAGTCCTCCCTGCATGGCGACTCTTTCACTGCGTGACCACTCACACTGCTGGCGGGCTCGTGCGTTCGTATGCAGCGGCCCGTGGGGAAGTTGTTATGTTAGGACTTTGTACCGCTGCTTAGTTCCGGGCCTGTTGTAATGAGCGTCTTATTACGAAATAAAAACCGATCCGTAAATACCTGCTGGGAGATGGTCAGGACGTTGTTTGTTAACCAATACAACACAAGACCAGCAGGAAAGTTCACGAACAGAAAGGTCATAAACACCGGGAGCACCAACATGATCTTCGCCTGTGTCGGATCCATCGTGGTGGGCGTAATCTTCTGTTGAATGACCATCGTCGCCCCCATGATCACCGGCAGCACATAGTAGGGATCCTGTACCGACAAATCGGTAATCCAGAGCACGAAAGGGGCTTGGCGCAAATCGATCGTCATATAGAGGATATTAAACAGAGCCACGAAGACAGGCATCTGCAAAATCATCGGCAGGCAACCGCCAACAGGATTTACTTTCTGGTCGCGATAGAGCTTGATCAATTCTTTGTTCAGTCGGTCTCGGTCATCTTTGTATTTTTCCTGCACGGCAGCGACCTTGGGTTGGATCAGCTGCATCATTTTCATCGACTTGTAGCTCTTGTACTGTAACGGGACAAACAACAACTTAATCGCCATCGTCAGCAGGATGATGGTGACCCCATAGTTGTAGGTATAGTCATGGATGAATCGCAGCACGTAGAAGATCGGCTTGGCGACGGACTTCACAACTGTCCAACTGCCGAAGATGAACCATCCGAAATCAATGGTATCTTCCAAGCCCACGTTTAAGGAGCGAAGGGTGTCGTATTCCTTGGGGCCCGCATAGAGCTGGAGTGCGACCGACGATCCTATTCCCGGTGCCGGCATCCGCACGCCGGCTGAGACAACCTTATCGCCTTCTTTCTTGGCCAATGCAGATGTCGCCTGTTTCGGCATCAAGACCGAAAGAAAGTATTTGTCCTGTAAGGCAACCCATTGAACGGAGCCCTTCCGTTCAAGCTCGGTATCCGGAGTTTCTTTTTCAGCTTTGTCGTCAACCAGCGAAGCCGATCCGATCAAACCGATGAACCCTTCCCCCCATTCCACAATGCCAAAGTTCGTCCCCAATCCTACATCGTAGGATTCAGTCACTCCCTCCAGGGCAACCGAGACATCCACCACGTAACTATCGTGATGAAAGGTCAGCCGCTTCTCAACGCCGAGGTGAGTAGCGGGATCGTGAAACTGCATCGTGACATGCCCGACGGGATGTGAGGCATCAAGGAGGGTGAAATCCTTTTCGATCGTATAGAGGCCTTCTCGAATCGTCTTTTCGATGTCTGCATTCGCAACCGTAATGGAGAGAGGGCCTCTGAACTTCCCCACTTGATACACGAGTTGTACCGGCTTCTCCTCAGGCGCTGCAGTATGGTATCGCTTCAGTTCCCAGCTTCGAATGACGCCACCACGATTTGACAGACCGACTCGGACCAGATCCGTTTCCACCGTGACCGTCTGTTCAGATGTGGCGAGCGATGCATTGGACGACGCAGCGCCAGATTTTTGATCTACTTGGGGTGGGACGTTCACGTCGATCGAAGTGTTGTCCTGTCCCGTCACGGGAGTGGGAGATGATTCTGTCTCGATGGAGGACGGGGAACCTCGATCGGAAGAGCTTTGAATAGGAGGCGGCTCAGGCAGCCATCCCATCTGCTTGAGGAGCAGATCGTATCCCAAGATGATCGCCAACGACAGGACGAGAAAGATGACAACGCGTTTTTCCATGACCAATTGGTATCCGATGTGAACGACCAAGACCCTGCTACTTCACAGGATCCATTCCTCCGGGATGAAACGGATGGCACTTGAGCAGACGGCAGGCCGCAAGCTTGAGGCCACGGAGCAATCCATATCGACTGATCGCAGTAGTCGCATATTCAGAACAGGTTGGATCGAAGCGGCAGGCGGGCCCCAGGAACGGCGAGACCCAATAGCGATAACCAGCTAGCAGAGTCAGGCAGCACTGGCGCACACTAGTTTTCATGGGTCTGCAGCAGCCGTTGGCGATGGAGTGTCAACAGCCATGCTTCTTTCAACACAGCAAATGGCTGCACAATCGAATCCCGCTTTGGGAAAACCACAAGAGCTTGTCCCTGAAGCAATTGACCTTGCACGTGGCGCGTGAGTTCTCGAAACAGGCGCTTGACCCGATTCCGGCTCACAGCTCCCCCGAATCGCTTCCCCACTACAATGCCGACCCGACTCCCGCTGACATCAGTCGGGCAGATCATCATGTTAAAGAAGGCGGTCGAAATTCGACGACCGTTCTTCTTGGCATACTCGATGTCGCGGCTGCGTTTCAGGAATAGAGCCCTGTCACCTCCACCCTGTAACATCACGATCATCCTGGGAGAAGGCTACGGTGCACAAGAATTCCCCTTCGAGACCAGATCTCCGGACTCGATCATGACCGCCTACCGTCATCCTGTAGAGGGAACGTCAGTGTTTAGGACACGTACCGAGTGGCAAGATTCCTCGCAAAGCCGAACTGGAACCCTGCTCAACCTATACGGTCAAACGGGCCCGACCCTTCGCGCGACGACGAGCAATGACCCTCCGGCCATTTTTTGTGCTCATCCGTTTACGGAATCCATGCTCACGTTTTCTTTTGAGGTTCGATGGCTGCGCAGATGTAAATGACATGCGATCACTCCTTGCCTAAGAATACTCACAGATGAACGGGGCATTATAGAGATGGGGTTGCACCCTGTCAAACTCCTTGCCCATCAGATAACGGACGGATTTCCTATGAAACCATAAATGAGGGTACGCCCTCTCATTAAAAGGAGGCCTTGCCTCCCTCCTGCGTATTCGGTAGCTACAGATTTTAATTGAGGCACTTTTGTTGAAGTACGGGCTAGATCGCCCCATGATGTGGCAAGGGGCTGACCATGTCATACCCAAGTCATTGTAAGAGCAATGATTTTCAACGTCTCTCTTCGTGACTTCACTGGCATTACCCTTGCGAATTAACTAAGATTCTCAGCATCTTGTACGCAAAAAGCAGTGACCGCAATCGAACATCAATGAACGCTGGCTATCAGTCGGCAACTTGAGGAGGAGAAAAATCATGAATTCACGATCCACGATGCTGCCAGTCCTGTGCGCCCTTCTGATGCTCACGGCCTGTGCGAAGCCGCCGACGGAACAGATCGTGGCAGCTGAAAAAGCCGTGTCAGACGCGCAACAGAGTGGTGCCTCAACCTATGTCGCAGACGAATATGCCAAAGTTCAAGGCACACTTGCCGCGCTCAAGAAAGAAGTAAGCGATCAAGACGGCAAACTCGCAATATTCCGCGACTACGGCAAAGTCGAACAGCTTGCCGTGGCAGCGAAGAGCGAGGCGGAACGACTCAAAGCGGAGGCGACTAAGAAAAAGGACGAGGCCAAAGCCGCTGCACTTCAGGCACAGCAAGTCGCTCAAGAGGCCGTCGCAGCCACACTCGCGTTAGTTGCCAAAGCGCCTACGGGAAAAGATCGCGCCGCATTGGAGTCAATCAAGGCCGATGCTGAGGCCCTCAAGGCATCCCTCAATCAGGTGCAAATGGCAATCGACACTGCAGACTATCCGGTCGCACAAACGAAGGCGATAGCCATTCACGAGAAGAGCCAGGCTGTCTCGCACGAAATCGAAGCGGCGCTTGCCAAGATTGGAAAAGGAAAGCCCTCTGCGGCGAAGAAGAAGTAAGATTAAGATAGACGAATCATATGCCTGGTTACGGTCTGCGGATAACATCGGTCGTCTTGGGGTGGGGAGCACTGGTATTAGCCGGTTCGCTTTCCGGCTGCGTCGAGGCTGTGCCCCAAGACGCAATCGAGGCGGTTGAAAATATTGATCGAGACTTAATGCAATTGCGGGCGGCTGAGTTTTCGCCGAACGACTATGCTCAATTTGCGCATCAATGGATGGCGCTGAAAAGTCGGGTTCAGGCCGACGAAGATCTGATTCGCTGGCCTTGGGAGCCCAATGACTTAGAAATCGCTCTTCGTCGGTTACAAGAAGAAGGGGCCCACACGGTTACTCGCCTCACAAAAGAGCGCGAAACATTGCGTCATTCAGCTGAAAACAAGATTGCTCAGGTTGAGGATCGGTCACGGATGATGACCATGCAGGTCAGCGGCATTGATAGCCGGCTCGTTCTGGGACAAAAACCCGTAGAAACCGATCTGCTCATGAAGCAGGCCCATGCCTTCTTTGAGCAGGGGCAATACGATCGCTCCCTCGACGCAGCGGACCGGGCTGCGCAGAATTTGGCTACGCAAGCGGTCTTATTGAGCCATGAGTTAGGGCGATATGCCAATCGAGATCAAATCGTTGGCTGGCAGCAGATGGCCAAGGACACCATCACTTGGTCACGCACCCACCGAACCTCGGCTATTGTGGTGAGCAAGGCCGATCGAGTTTTGACCCTCTACAGAAACGGGCAAAAAATCGTATCCTACCCCGTCCGCCTTGGATTTAATGGTATTCGAGAGAAACGATACCAGGGCGACGGTGCCACCCCGGAAGGCAGGTATCGGGTCAGCAGCAAGCGCGGACAGGGGCAGACGCAGTTTTATCGCGCCCTGGTACTCGACTATCCCAACGAAGAGGATCGACGTCGTTACCGGCTCGAACGGAAGACGGGACAGATCCCGGCATCGCGAGCGATCGGGGGGCAAATCGAAATCCACGGAGTCGAGAACGAATTGATGGCCCAAACGTTGGGGTGCGTCATGCTCGACAATCCGCAGATGGTCCTCCTCTTTGATCGGGTCGAGAAGGGAACGCCGGTGACCATTGTCGGTGCCTTACACGAGCAGAACTCTGTTGCACAAACCTTAGCGATGCTCGGTGTGCAAAGAGAAGAAACCTGAGGCGGATACATGAAGCGCGTCCCCCTGTCTCTGTGGTCCGTCGTGATGAGCCTCTTCCTCGTCACCCTTGTGCAGAGCAGTGGCTTGCCCTTGTCGAATGCGGTAACCGTTCAACCCACCGCGGGAGATCACGCTGTTTCGCCGGCACTCCACGCGCGCTATAAGACGCTCGTCAAGCAACTGACTCAGTTGATGCCGACACAACCCTATATTCTTGTCGATACGGCGCGCAATCACCTCTATGTCAAACGGGGTGATCAGGTGATGCTGGATGCAGTGGCTTCCACCGGCAGCGGCACGATTCTCGATAAACCCGGCGATTCAAAAGGGCAGTGGATCTTCGATACCCCTCGGGGAGAATTTACCGTACAATCCAGATTGACCAATCCCGTCTGGGTGAAGCCGGACTGGGCCTTTATTGAAGAAGGGCTCGAAGTCCCCAAGAGTCAAGCCGATCGCCTTGAGGCGGGCGTGCTCGGTGAATATGCACTCGGGTTCGGGAAGGGTTATTTTATCCACGGTACGCTCTATACCCGCCTCCTTGGAAAAAATGTGACGCATGGTTGTATTCGACTCAACGACGACGATCTAAAAAGTGTGTATCGGCTTGCCAAGGTCGGCACACCGATCATGATTTTCTAACCGGCCTCGCACTGGCGCAGTCCCCCTATGATTTTTCTCTGCGCAGTACTCTCCATTCTCCTATCCCTTACGTCGGTAAGC
>JANYAJ010000010.1 GCA_025361385.1 Nitrospira sp. | reverse complement strand
AATTACGTCATTTATAACCGGGCCATCAGTCAGGGCACGATTGTCTGGGGTAAAATCGATTTCGCCTCTCAGTTTGTGCTGATCTTCCTGGCCTTCAGCGCAATTTGGACGATGGGTCTGATGGGTGCGGTCCGCTCGTTGCTGCGGAAGTACTACCACACCTACAATCTGTTGCCGGATTTCACCGCGGAATCCTTCACGCCGACATTGTCCTATTCCGCCTGGTGGATTACCGGGATTACGGTCATCTTTTACGCTGTTGTGAGTTTCGCGATTATCGTGACCCTCCGGCCTTCCGATTCGAAGGGGCATGCGCCTGAGGGCAGTCCTGTCCCTGTCGGGGGCAAGTAGTCCTGGTACGGAACGCCTACTGAAGGAAAGAGGATCTGTATGGGGAATGTGATTAAGAAGCTGATGATCGGTTTGGTAGTGGGCGGCGCACTGGTCGGTGCGACGCGAGCCCTCGAGTTTCCTGTCATCTTCCAGATGATATTCTTCGCGTACGCGATGCTGGGAGCGGTCGTGTTCATGATTCTGGATGCGCCGGCACTCACCCCGATGAGCGGACTGAAATCTGTGATCGTGTTAGTGGTGTTCTACATCGTGCTCTGCACGGTGTACATTTCCGGTGCCTCGATGTGGCCGCAGTACGATCCAGAAGATGAGAAGGGAAAGATCGCCAAGATCTTGAAGCCCAAGTTTGCAGCGACTCAACAGGGGAAAGCTGAGGAGTTGATCGCACGGGCGAAGGCCCTTGATGAGCAGGTGAAAGCCTTAACGGTGCGCCTCAAGGCAGTAGGTGGAGACCAAGCGACGAAAGACCAGTCGGCAGGAGCTTCCGGATCGACCCCGGCAACATCCGGCGCAGCAACCGGAGACTTCATGAAGCTGGGTGAGGAGCAGTGGCAACTACAAGAATGTTATAACTGCCACAAGTTGAAGGGCGAGGGTGGAAAGAAGCGCGGTCCTGAGTTAGATAACATTGCCACCTATCTCTCGGTCGACGATATCAAGCAGAAGATCCTCGATCCCAAGAGCTTCATGGCTGAAGGATTCGAGAAAGAGTACGAGAAGGGCAAGATGCCGGACAAGTACAAGGACCTGATGGAGGAGAAGGACGTCGTCGCGCTCGCCTCCTGGCTCGGTACCTTCAAAAATACATCGGTGAACACGCCAAAGCCGATTAAGAAGAAGTAGCATGCAGCCTAAACTGAAATCCAAAGTCCGCTGTGCGGATCAAGAAGTCGGTGAAGTGACCAAGGTCATCATGGATCCGCTGACCCGTGAGATCAGCCACCTCGTGGTGTCCTTGAACGGGGCGGGCGAGCGGCAAGTTTCGATGGGCCTGGTGGAGACCGTCACGGACGAGGTGGTGCAGCTACGGTCCTCTGTGTCTGAGGTAAGTGCGTTGCTGCCGTTCAAGCGTGACGAGTATGTCACGCTGCATGAGGTGGAGATCCCGCACATTGAAGACCATCTTCATGTCACGCCTGGCGAAGTCCTGGTGCCGTTTCCTGAGTTGGAGAAGAGCGTCAAGCGGCGGACCTTCTTTGCAAACCTGACCCACGTGATCGGACTGTTCATTGGGTTGCCGCTTGCCTTTCCCGTGCTGAAGTATTTGATGAAGCCGATGTATGCCCCGTTCGACAACGGATGGCTCAAGATCGGTAACATCGGGAAGATCAAGGCCGACGATGCAGGCACGCAGTTCAAGTTCAAGCGCAAGGTCAAAGAAGCCTATCTGCCTGAAGCTGAGATCGAGAAGAACGTGTGGATCTTAAAAGCGACGCCCGCAGTCCTCGAAAAGGTGTATCAGGGAAAAGATTTGGAGTTTCGGGATGGCGACGGGAAAACGATCTGGACCAATAAGAAGGATGTGCCCTACATCGCCTTCTCAGGTAAATGTCCTCATCTTGGGTGCGGATTTAAATGGCGGCAGCATAAAGTGCTGGGACAGGTTTTCTTGTGTCCCTGCCATTTAAGCATCTACGATGCGGCCGGTACGGTGTTGGACGGCCCTGCCCCGCGTCCCCTCGATCCGTTGCCCATTCAGGTGTCCGCGAGCGGTGAGGTGCAAATTATCGATATGGAATTCAAAGCCGGGACGAAGTCCCAAACGCGGATTGTCTAGATGAGCCACACCCCTTCTCCTAGCGCGCCAACCACGATCCTTGAAAAAGTCATCGACTTTGTCGATGAGCGAGTCGGCCTGAAGCTTCTTGCCGCCAAGATGCTCAATGAGCCGGTCCCTGGCGGCTCTCGCTGGGCCTATGTCTTCGGGTCGGTTCTTTTATTTATCTTCATCATGCAAGCGGTCACGGGTGTGCTGCTGATGTTCTACTACGTCCCCACCGCCGACCATGCTTACGCGAGTACGCAATACATTCTTCATGATGTCGACTACGGCTGGTTCCTGCTGAGCTACCATTTCTGGGGCTCCACGGCCATGGTGGTCTGTGTGTTTGCGCATATTTCCCAAGTCTTTCTCTGGGGCGCCTATAAGAAACCTCGTGAACTCGTCTGGCTGGTCGGGCTCGGTCTCTTCGGTATCGTCATGGGGTTCGGTTTCACGGGCTATTTGCTGCCGTGGGATCAGCGAGCCTATTGGGCCACGACGGTCGGTGTAGAAATTCTTGACAAGACGCCGCTGCTCGGCGACTTCATGGCGCGGTTCCTTAAGGGAGGCGCGACCCCTGGACAGATGACACTGAGCCGGTTCTTCGTCATTCACGTGATGGTGCTCCCCGCAGCCTTAATGGGGCTGGCCGGGTTGCATCTGTTCCTCTTTAGGTCTGCCGGACCAGCTGGTCCGTTCCGGGGCACTCCGGAAGAACTGAAGGCCAAGACCGACTACTTTTTCCCGCGACAGATTTGGAAAGACATCGTCGGAATGGCGGCGGTTTTTGCCTGTATCTGCGCCTTGGCCTTCTGGGAACCTGTCGTCCTGTTGGATGAGGCAACGCCTGACCCTGGCGATTATCACCCGGAGCCGGAATGGTACTTCTTGTTCCTGTTCCAGCTGCTGCGTCTCAAGATGTTTTCCGGCGAGATTGGGCAATTGCTTGGCGCGATGGTATTACCTGGTGCGTTTATGGCGTTGCTGGCTGCGTTGCCCTTCATCGACCGGGATCCCGAACGGAATATTTTCAAGCGCCCCATCGCCCTGATCGGATGGGTGGTGGTCATGGCGGCGATCCTGATCTTCACGATCTCTGCCATTATCAACCGAGAGTTTTTGGACTAGCGGCGATCTCGCAGAACGGATTCTGTTTGCTATGAGCGACGAACGCGAATCAATGTCTTCTACGAAGCTGGGGCTCGGTATTCTTTGGCCTGCCTTCTGGACCGGTTTGCCGATCAAGCTGGCCTTCGTCCTGCTCTTTCTGGCGTTGGGGACGGTGCATTTTGAGACGAGAATAGGTCTCGCATTCTTGATGTTGCTGGCGAGTCCGGTCACCGTCTTTGCGTTACCGACGATCACCCTTGGTTTGGAATCCCATCTCGGCGAAGGGGTCGGTATCGCGTTGCTATTCCTGTTGTCCATTCCAATCGATATCTGGGCGCTCGGGGTTGTGGGTCGGACATTTTTTCTGGAACGGCTGCGGCGTGAACCGCCTGAGGGATTGGGCCTGACACTCTGGTGGAAATGCGCATTGGTCGGGGGAATCTTCTTGCCGATCCTATGGATCGCAGTGAGTGCGACCACCGAAAACGCCATTGCTCTCGTCCATTCGCTGTTTGAAATGGAGACGCTGAAGGGCGTTCCCGTCGCGGAGAAAATCAGCATTGAACTGACTCTGTGGGGCGGGGTGGCCTTAGGGGTTTTGCTCGTATTGTTAGTCGTCGGCCTCTCGCTCGTGGGGCGGATGATTCGTGGCACGGTCGAGTCTGCACCGCATGCCTCGGAGAGCTATCAAGGATTAATTACTCGCTGGGACCTGATGCGGGTGCCGGCGGACCAAGGATTGATGCTGACGGCCTTGACCGGCGGGGCCGTGGTCTTATCGCTCCTATTCTGGTCGTCGCTCCCGGTGTTTACGCCGCATCCACATGACTGTTGTAAGAAGCCTGAAGTCAAAGCCGTCCCTGCGTTTAAACCGCTTGAGACGCTGAATAAAGATGAGAAGATGCTTGCGCAGCTTGCCGCGCAGGTTGAGGTGCTGGAGAAACAGCAGGCGGACGCCGAACTGGAAAAAGACAAGAGTAAGGGCAAAGGCAAGGCAGGCAAAGATGCAGTGAAAGCGCCGGTAGCAACCGCACCGGCTCCGCCTGCCGCCGTGAAACCGTAACGTGGAGATAGATGAGGTGAGGGCGATGCAACAACAGGGTGGATGGATTCAGAGACTTCTCCAGGCCGGCCGCGGTCATGGGGGGATGCTCTCGGGGCTGTTGTGGGCCATAGGCCTGCTCAGTCTTCCCGCGCTGGCCTTTGGGGGAGATGTCACACCAGCCGCCGCGACCGAATATCGAGACATTCCCTATGTCGGCAGCCGCAATCTCGTCTGGGTTGTCGCACAGCTCCATTTGCTGCTCGCAGGGTTTGTGTTGGGCGTCCCGATCTTCGCCTGGTTGTGCGAAGTCGTGGCCTGGAAGACGGGTGAAAAGCGCTACGACAAACTCGCCAAGGAATTCACCAAGCTTCTGACCTCCGCC
>JANYAJ010000546.1 GCA_025361385.1 Nitrospira sp. | reverse complement strand
TATATTTCGGCAGACAGGCCAGCCGGTCATCTGTGGGGGATCGATGGAGACGGGCTCGTATCTGCTCGTGGGGACGGATCGAGCGGTGCGCGACACGTTCGGCTCGACGATGCATGGAGCCGGAAGAACGATGTCCCGCGCGCAAGCGAAGCGAACGGTTCGCGGCAGGGAGTTGCAGGAGCAGATGCAACAGCGCGGTATCCTGGTCAAGGCCGTTTCGATGTCGGGCCTCGCGGAGGAGGCTGGCCTGGCCTACAAAGACATTTCTGAAGTGGTGGAGTCTGTCGGACGGGCGGGAATCACAAAAAAGGTGGCGGAATTAAGACCGATTGGCAATATAAAGGGATAACTGCAGAAGGAGATTTGCATGGATAAGCGGCAGCATCCCCGGTTCCCCGCCAGGTTTCATAGTTCCTTTACCTCTGTCGCGGTGGTCAGGGGAGAGGGCGATGTAATCGATCTTTCGCTGCAAGGTTGCTGCGTGGTCTGCAAGACCGCCGTGCATCCTGGAGGCACGATCACGCTCCGCGTCCATGTCCTGCCGGATGAGCCTTCGATCACCATTCAGGAAGCGGTCGTGCGGTGGACGCGCGAGGGTCGATTCGGAGTCGAATTCGTGTCCTTAATCCCTGCGGAATGGGCTCGTTTGCAGCATGCCGTGACGCAGTTGGAACTACACCCCTACCAGCGACCGACTGACGAGACATCCGACGTGGCGTAAGGGCTCTCGGCCATGCGCTGCCCGGTCGTCCGACCCCTCGAGATTCACGGCGCCGGGCATCAGCCGTTTCGTCGAAACCCATAGAGCAAGGTAATGTTGATCCGCCGGCAGAGGTACTCGTCTTTGAAGGCGATCTCGTCCGTTTCGTGGAAGAGGTCCGAGTTGAAGACGATCGCGCGATTGGTGCGATAGGGGACCTTCACCGTCTGCGCGCCCACTTGCTTGAGCCAGGCGAGAATCTTCGGTTTGTTCTTGTCGCTGTTATATTCCTGAAAATTCCAGTCTCTCGGCGCTTCCTTGTCGTACACGACCAAGCCGCCCGTCTCCTGATTGAGGTTGGCCTCATCAGGCGTAATCCAGAAGTTCACATTGACCGCTGCGGCGTCGGCATGGATGTTGAGTCCGCGTCTGGTGCTGTCGTGTTTGAAGGCCCAGGCCTGGGTGAGCCGATGCTGCTTGAAGATGCGGGGAAACTTCAACCGCAGTTCTTCGGCAATTTGGAGGAGCAGGGGCGAGGCGAATCCATCGCCCAGGAACGCCCCAATATAGCCATTCTCGTAATCCTTTTTCCAGACGGTGGACTCCCAACAAAAACGGCGCAGGGCCTCCAATGCCTTGTGATTCAGCAGCCCGTCGATAAAGGTGACCTCCGGTTGCTGGGCCAGATAGCGGGATTCCACGTTCTCGACGTTCAAATCAGGATGGAGTGCGCCATCCGGGAGATGCGGATTCGTGGCGCGATACAGGAGCCGATTGAACGAGGCCGCAACCGGTGCGAGCGCTTGTGGGGTGATGGAAATTCGATTGCCTGGCTCGGGGCGGCAGCGTAATTCGCCGTCGAGTTGTTGGAGCGCCTGGAAGTAGGGACGATGCTCGTCATGCAGAAGTTGTCGCTCGAACAGATACCGAACCTGTTCAAGATCATGGGTGATGCGTGAGCGATAGACGAAGGAGTCGGTCACGGGCTTGGCATGATCATGCTTGGACGTCGCCGCTCGTTGGAGGCAATCGACGGCCTTCTCATGTTCTCCTGCCCAGGACCAGGCGATGCCGAGATTGTAGAGGGCTTTCAGATAGCCGGGCATGATCGTGAGTGCCCCTGTGAATGACGCAATCGCCTCGTCCAGCGATCCGGTTTCCATCAAGGCCAGGCCCAGATTGTTGAGCGCTTCGATATGGGTCGGCTTCAAGTGAATGGCCTGACGATAGGAGGCGAGTGCGCGTTCCATCTCGCCCTGTTCCTTGAAGGCGGCGCCGAGGTTGTTATGGGTATCGGCATGGGACGGATTGACGGTCAGGGCTTGTTGGTACGCCTCAATGGATTCAGGGAGCGCCCCGCGGTCTTTGAGCACATTGCCCAGGTTGATCCAGGCTTCAAGGTATCGTGGGTTCAACGTGACGGCTTGCCGGTAGGCACGGATGGCTTCGTCAGGGCGAGCCGCCTTCTGGGCCACGACGCCAAGGTTAAACGAGTAGAGTGGCGAGGCAGGGGCCTGTTCGATGGCGCGGGAGATTGTGGTGATGGCCTCGTCGAATCGATTGAGTCGATAGAGTAAGAGGCCGAGATGGTGTAATGCGTCCGGATGGTTCGGGGCTAAATCGAGGGCCCGCCGATAGGCGCTTTCTGCCTCCTGGAGTCGGCCTCCTTGCAGATGCGCGGTGCCTTCATTCAACAAGGCACGGATGGTCGCGGTATCTGGCGCTCGGTCGAGTTTGGCCTGTTGCGTCTCTTGGGGGCGGCCTTTGACTGGTTTCATGATGAAATGGTCCTGTACTCCTCAAGGTCTGAGGCAGTGAGGGTATACGAATATCGAAGCAATGGTCAAAGGGACGGAGCCCTGGACGGTGACTTTCAGAAAATCGGAAGTTATACTTCGAGCGGGCCAGTGGGTTAAGGGGATGGAGATGATTGTCATGGGAAATATTGTCCGAGGATTGTGTGGGATCGTGGGCATCGGGTTGCTCGCTATGCCCGTTGTCGTCTCGGCTGGCGCGTCAGAGAAGCCGGTGACAGGCGAGACGGTGATCCGTGAAGCGAAGGAAGCGGTGACGGCCACCAAGGATTATACGATTCAGCAGAAAGATGCGTTTCAGAGAAAGGTCCAGACAGAACTGGATGAGCTGCAGGTGCGCATCACGCAATTGCGTGGACAAGTCGAGCATGCGTCGGCGTCGGCCAGCGCGGAGATCCAGAAGTCGATTGAGGAATTAGAGAAGAAGAAAGAGCTGGCCAGTAAGAAAGCGCAGGAGATTCACTCCGCCACCGCTTCGTCCTGGGAGCAGGTGCAGTCGAAGGCGGTGGCTGCGATGGACGATCTTCGAGAGTCGCTCAATCAGACCCTCGCACATTTTTCATCACGGTAGATCCATGAAATATGCCCTCTACCCAGGTTGTGCGGCCCAAGGGGCGACCCCTGAGCTCTATCAATCGACGCGAGCCATCATCGGACGATTGGGGATCGAGGTCGTCGAGCTCTCTGCTGCGGCCTGTTGCGGCGCCGGGGTGGTGACGGAAGTACATCCCGATATGGCTCTGGCGATCAACGCCAGGACCTTTGCGCAAGCCGAACAGCTTGGCCTGGACGTCATGACGATCTGCGGCACCTGCCAGGGGGTGATGAGCGCCGCCAATCGGCGGTTGAAGACAGAGGCGGGAACGCTGGATCGTATCAACGCGCTTCTGGCGCCGGAAGGACTGGCCTATCACGGCAGGGTCCAGGTCAAGCATCTCCTGTGGATTGTGGTGCGAGACATCGGGCTGGCTCGTCTGGGAGCCCTCGTCTCCACGCCGATGCACGACTTCCGCATCGCCCCGTTTTATGGCTGCTACATTCTGCGTCCGTCGTGGGATCTGGGGTTCGACGATCCTGAGAATCCGCAATCCCTCGAGCGGCTCATCACGGCCGTCGGTGGTGAGCCAGTGCCGTATGCCGGGAGAACCAAATGTTGCGGATTTCCCATCATCCTTGAAAAGGAAGCCATTGCCGTGGCCATGGCAGGGACGCATATGAAAGAAGCCAAGGAGCAGGGAGCCGACTTTATGGTGACGCCCTGTCCCCTCTGTCACATGAGTCTGGATATTTATCAGGATCGGGCTGGTCGTGCGGTGAATACCGAACTCAACTTACCGATCTTACATCTGCCGCAGTTACTGGGTTTGGCGATGGGAATTCTGCCCAAGGACTTGGGTCTTTCGCATCATTTGATCTCGGTCGATTCTATTCTGGCAACGCTTGAGCGCCGCCAAACGCATTCGTAACTGCTTTGAAGGAGTTGTCGCATGAACGTGGTGAATCTATCGGACTTTCAGCAGTTTAGTAGTGATAAGATGAAGAAAAACAACATGTTTGAGACGTCCCGATTATTCTGCGACATCTACTGCTTTGAGCCAGGGCAGGAACAGAAGGGTCATATCCACGGCGAGCAGGATAAAGTCTATCTCGTGCTTGAGGGCCAGGGGACGTTTCAGGTCGGAGCAGAGAAACAGGTGCTGGAGGCAGGG
>JANYAJ010000292.1 GCA_025361385.1 Nitrospira sp. | reverse complement strand
ACCCAAGACTATTCGGCTGTCCGGTTGGCGGCGCGCTTTTGTAAATTCTAATACTGGTGTCATCGGTGATGCCTACGCCGCAGGAGAGATGACGCAAAGTCTTTGCTCGCCCTGGATGCATGACTTTCGTGACTGTGCGTGTACCTATTGGGCTTCAAATCACCCTGACATCGTTCTCGCCGAGGATTTGCCAAATGAGGCGACGCTGCCCTCGGGGGCGTCTGCAAATCCGGAGCGAGCCAACACCCCAATTGATTGGCTGAGGGCCGATCGTTCACGTGAAAGAACGGGAGCCGCGAAAGGGACAGAATCAGACAATCGTCAGGGGCAGATAGATCATTATGAGATTAATCAGAGATGGCAGGATCTTTCAATCGTTCTCCTAGGTAAAGAAATCTCGCGGATCTATCATCCGAGACCAAATGAAACTGCTAACCCTTTTGCCAGTCCTGATGAGTTGGCGGCTAATCTGAGAGAGTTGGCCAAACTGGAGCATGTCCTCGCACTGGAGTACCTCTATGCCCGCTACTCCCTGAAAGGTTCAAGCAAAGCTAGCCCCAAAACTCTGCAAGAGGAACTCATTTTTGTGCGACACGAAATGCTATTAATCGCGGTCAGCGAAATGCGTCATCTTCGGTGGGTAAATCAGCTAATTTGGGAATTGAAACATGCCGGCCTGACTATAGGAGTATATGGTCCTGCCCTCGCCGTAGCGAATCAAGTACCGACGACTGATAACAAGTTTCGCTCCCGGGCCCTCCGGAGCCTTACTCCAGAAGTTCTCGATGATTTTATTGCTGTCGAGAAACCAAGTGGAACTCTCGATGGGAAATACGCTCGTATCCTGGCAACTCTTCGGCAGCCACAGTATCCTGAACCTCTCCACCAACTCGCCAGTCGCATCCTTGCTGATGGAATGCAGCATTTCAGCAGATTTCGGGAAATCGAAGTTGTCTTGAAGCCTTATTTCGGGACGAAGCCTCTACCTTACCTGCAACTCTTGCAGATTGCACGAATCAGCAATTCCGCTGGACAAGAGGCAAGACAATTCTATCAGAAGATCGTTGGAGAACTAGCAGCAGCTTACTCCAAGGGGGATATGGAAGACGCACAGCATATCGCAAATGCCCGAACGCTGATGTTTCAACTTGATGCGGCTGCTGAAGCCTTGGCAAGCCGTGGGTTAGGAGTTCCTTTCTTTTGACGGTCAGATAATGCGGCCGGATATTTCGAGTACCCAACGTTGATGACCTGCCTCCCGTCGTTGTACCAGCCGCGATGTGAGTCATGCACAACGGTGAGGGGGAGGGATCCGGTTATAGGTCTGTCGCCAGCGCTCGGTGAGCACCTTCTCCTTCAACAGTGTATCAAACAGTACCCGATCCATCAGTTTGACCAGCCCCCAGTTGTTAGGCCACCCTTCAAGTTCATTCACGCCGACATTGGTCGGGCCCGCGATTTTGATACCAAGTCTAGGGAGAGTCTCCAGCAGTGATGACGGGGTCGCCGAGAAGATTCTCCGCGACCCGCTTGGCAAATTCCGCAGGTGTCCAATCCTGCAGCGCCCGGTGAGGCCGACTCAGTTGTATTCCTGCTGCCAGGTCTCGATCCGAGGCATTCCCGTCGCAAGGTGGCATTGAACGATTCCACATGAGCATTGTCGGTCGGCTTGCCAGGTCGTGAGAGGTCGATCCGCACCTGATGCTGATAGGCCCAGAGATCGGCGAGCTGACTACAGAACTCGCTGCCATTATCGCACCAGAGCCGAGTCGGTGCCCCGCGTTGTGCTGTGAGCTGATTGAGCACATTCACCACGTGCTCGCCGCGGAGCCTCTGGCCCACCTCGATCGCCAAGCTCTCTCGCGTAAAGACATCGACCACGGTCAGGGCGCGAAACCGGTGCCCATTGACCAGTTGATCGGCGACAAAATCCAGGCTCCAGGCGTCATTCGGTCTCGTGACCGGTGACCGATGGGCGCGGACGACCATGGCTTTCCGCCGTCGCGGAGGCCGATGACGCAAGGGCAAGCTCTCTTCGCGGTACAAGCGATACACCAGGTGCTTGCCCACCGCCCACCCTTCTCGATTGAGCAGCAAGCGTATCTTCCGGTAGCCATAGCGCACTCGTGCCTGCGCCATCTCCCGGAGGCGCTATCGGAGCGCGGTGCGGGGATTCCGATGACTCCGATACCGATACGTGGCCCTCGCGTAGCGGATGGTCCCGCACGCGCGCCGTTCACTGACGTGATAGGAGGTCTGGAGATAGGTGACCACGATCCGCCGTCGCGAAGGCCTTAGCATGTTTTTGCGAGCACATCCTGGAGCATCACCTTATCCAGAGACAAGTCCGCGACCAACCGTTTGAACTTCACGTTCTCATCCTGCAACTGTTTACACTCCGGGACTTGCCCCGATTCCAGTCCGGCATCACGCCGCTTCCACCGATAGAAGGTCTGCTCGGCAATCCCCAGATGACGGATCAACTCCGCGACTGGCGCTCCCATCTCGGCCTACTTGAGTACGGCTACGATTTGCTCGACACTGAAGCGTGTGCATTTCACGGCATCCTCCCTCCGCCTTCAGGGGTGAATGAATTATGCCGGAAACTCTCCTTCCGTGTGGTCCGAAAAAGGCGGGGCCGACCACCCGGCTTTGGAGTTAATTTGTTATTTCCCCAGGACTTCACGGGGCCCGGATGCTCCACCAAACCAATATGTTGGACTGGCGCCGAGAACCTCCTTGCCGTTATTTAGATGAGTACGTCCCGAGAGGGGCTGTAACATGAATGTCTGTACATGTACTTGAAAAGCGATCGCACAAGTTGTAGCATCCGGCTCTATCTGAACGACGGACGAATGATTCACTGGTATTCGCAGGCCTTGCCCGTAGCATCGAGCTGATCAGCTTTCGCGATCCCTAGGTCGAACTTCGCAGACTGACGTGAAAAGCCATAAAGCGTACGCAAGTAGGATTTGCTTGGGTAGAGGAGGATAGATGATGGCCTCGAAGAAGATGGTTACTATTCCCGGCAGCCAGAAACAACCTTACCGGAATGCGCGGGCCGTTGCGCCCGCCCCCTCCGATGAAAGACTTGAGGTGACAATCCGCATTCGCCCGAGGAATGTCTTACCGAAAGCGCAAGATATGTTGAAGCTGTCGAATGACCCGTTGACGCAGCTAACTCACGAGCAATACGAAGGACGTTACGGCGGCGACGCCAAGGATCTCGCCTTGGTCGGAAAATTCGCCAAGGAGAACAACCTTAAGGTGGTTCGGCAGAGTGTCGCGCGTCGAACTGTCATCCTTGCAGGTACGGTTCAGGACATGAATCGGGCTTTCGGAGTAACACTGACGACCTGTTCTTACGCGGGTGGAACCTATCGAGGTCGCACAGGCGGCGTGCGGATTCCTGCCGATCTCAGATCCGTAATTGAAGGAGTTTTTGGCCTCGACAATCGTCCGGTTGCTAAACGGCATTCATCCGCCCCTCAGGCGACAGCTAATGGTGCCCGGGCATTCACGGGGGCGGAACTCGCCAAGATCTACAATTTTCCCCAGGGCTTCGACGGCACCGGCCAGACGATTGGAATCATCGAATTAGGCGGTGGCTACCGACCTTCCGATCTTGACACGTATTTCTCAGGTCTTGGACTCCCCACGCCTACCGTGATTCCCGTCTCGGTCGACGGCGGGACGAACGCCCCTAGCAGCGCAAGTAGCGACGATGCCGAAGTCGTCCTCGACATCCAAGTAGCAGGCGCCGCGGCGCCTGGCGCGAAGTTCGTCGTTTATTTTGCCCCAAACGATTCGACCTCCAAAGGCTTTTTGGATGCATGCACCAAGGCGATTCACGATACGGAGAACAATCCTTCGGTGATCTCCATCAGCTGGGGTGGCCCGGAGAGCATGTCGACAACCAACTTCCAAGTGGAGTTTGATAAGGCTTTGCAAGCAGCCGCGATGTTGGGAATCACTGTATGCGTTGCAGCCGGGGACAATGGTGCGGCCGACGTTGGACCGAGAGGATGGGATGGCAAAGCCCAGGTCGATTTTCCATCGTCCAGCCCTTTCGCACTTTCTTGTGGCGGAACCCGGCTCCTTACGGCCAATAGCGCTATCTCAGCCGAGTCGGTATGGAACCAAGGCCAAGCCGATCTGTCTCGTGCGGCTGGACCCGACGGCTCATTCGGATCAGGCGGTGGCGGCGTGAGCAGTGCGTTCCCCCTGCCGGAATATCAGCAACAGGCGAATGTTCCCCAGACGCTTAATCCACCGGGGTTCAAGGGTCGCGGCGTTCCCGATGTATCCGGCGATGGTGACCCCGTCACCGGCTACAACATCCTTGTGGATGGCCAACCGGTGCAGGAGGGTGGTACGAGCGCCGTCGCCCCGTTGTGGGCTGCGCTAATCGCCACGATCAATCAAAAACTTAAGGGAAGGGTCGGCTTTGTGAATCCTCAGCTTTATTCGCTCTCTACAACATCTGGGGCGTTTCACGATATTTCTGTGGGGAACAATCGTGTCAGTTTTCAGCAATTTAAGGACGTGGGCTACGATGCAGGGCCCGGATGGGACGCGGCCAGCGGCCTTGGCTCTCCCGACGGCACGGCACTTTCTGGCGTACTAAGGGTTGGTGCATCTGTTACCGCCGCGTCTCCGTCTAAGTCCAGGGTCCGCACAGGAAAACGCGCCGCTGGTCCGAAGGTCCGCCCATCTGCGGTTTCGACCCGATCGAAGCGCGGATCCAAGCGGCGAGTTCGGAAATAGAAGCAAGGTCAGGCTCTTGTGACGCGATAGCGCGCTCGTAACATGAGGAGCAATTGCCGTGGGTGTTCTTCTTCAGGGTTTTTTCAAAATGCCCCCAAACGAGGCTGTCCCATCTCCTGCGGATGGCGATTCGACAATTGCGTGGTGGTGGGATCATCTTGCAAAACAGGCCAACGAACTTCGCCAGGCGGGATTCACGGCGATCTGGCTACCCCCTGTGTTGAAGACGTCGGCCGGGGCTAAGCCAGGTTCCGACGGTTACGGCCCTTTCGATGATTACGACATTGGATCCAAGAACCAGAAGGGCTCAGTCCGTACGAGATTCGGAAGCCGCGAGCAGTTGCAGCGCTGCGTGGCCATTCTGCGGGCCAATGGATTGGACGTTTATCTGGACATGGTTGAGCACCATCGGGTCGGCGACACAACGCCATTCGTCTTTCGTTATCTGGGGGCGGACGGAACGCCGAATGTGGGGCGCTTTCCTAAGAACCCCTCCAACTTCCTTCCACAAGTCCCGCGAGACCCCGCTCTCGGTGGGCCAGTTTGCGACGATTTTCCGTTCGGACGGGAATTGGCTCCTTGAGTTCTAACTCCAAGTGCAACACTGCTGGCCCTGATGGGCTAAGGTGTTGCCATGTTAACGAAATGCTACACACACTTGAGTGCTGAAGACCGTGAGACCTTGAGCCTGGGCCTGGCCCAGGGCCATTCGCTGC
>JANYAJ010000416.1 GCA_025361385.1 Nitrospira sp. | reverse complement strand
TTTCATATTCAGGTTTCGGGCACGGTTCGGACAGACAATGAGTTGATGAGGTAGGCAACAGCAGGCCACAAGAGAATTTAGAACATTAGGCTGCTGTTGCCTGGTATGGTCCTCCACAAGTAGTTTTCGAGTACCGCTTATTTCCTCCTGCGTGTTTAAGTCGCGCCTGTGAATTGAGAGCTAAAAATCATTTAACATATCGGAAAACATGGCGAAAACATGGGCGTGATTGAAACACGGGTTCAAATCCCGTTGGGACCACCAAACCCACACCCGCTTCTGTCGCGTATGCTGCAGGCCGGACTGCCTGCGGACACATCGATCACGTCTGAACGATCTCCTCTTCGGTCTGCGCGCTCCAGAGTCGTTGGGCCGATTCCTGCTCCGTGATCACCGCGCTCGATCCCCCCTCTCTTCACGTCTCGCGGCTCGTTGAGTGAGGGGCGGTGGATGCATGCAATGAAATGCGGGAATGGCTTATTGGGACGCAACTTCGTTGACGCCTCTATCGTCGGTTGTGTATAAAGAATGCGCCTTTCCTCTATTCATCTCTATGGTAGGTAGACTCTCCTATGGGTGCACGCGAATTCCGTGATGGGGCGCAAGATGGACTCGAAGCGCTTGAGCCTCTCGACCCGGAACAGATCGGGTCGTTCGACGGCCTGCTGACCGCCATGCGAAAGACCGCCTTCGGGGGCCGTCGCTTGGGCGAAGCCTACGAAGTGCTCTGGGCGATGATCGAGGATCCCGACTGCTTCGTCGTGTTGACGCTGTCGGGGGCGATGACCATCGCCAAAATGGGCAAGATCATCAGCGCGATGATCGATCATGGAATGGTGCAATGTGTGGTCTCGACCGGTGCGTTGATCGCCCATGGGTTGAGCGAATCGGTCGGTAAAACGCATTATCGCCACCATCCGTCGATGTCAGACGAAGAGCTATTCAAGAAGGGCTACAATCGGGTCTACGACACATTAGAGATGGAGTCCAACCTGAATTATGTGGAGCAGGTCGTCTCCCAGACGATGAAGCGGGTGAAGCCTGACCAGAATCTTTCCTCCGAGATTCTCACGCGTGAATTGGGGCAAACTCTTGCGGAAGAGTATGATGGTGCGGGTATTCTCAAAAGCGCGTATGTGAAAAAAGTCCCCGTCTTCATTCCTGCCTTTACCGATTCCGAGATGGGACTGGATGTTGGAACGTGGGCTATGGGCCGAGAGCTTGAGCGGGCTCGTGCGAAGCTACAAGGGCGCAGCGATCTTGACGTGTTGCGGGCGATTCATGTCGCGTATCCCTCCTTCAATCCCTATCTCGATCTGAACAGCTATGCCAGCCATATTGTGTCGGCCAAGAAACTGGGGATCTTTACGATTGGCGGAGGCGTGCCGCGTAATTGGGCGCAACAGGTCGGTCCCTACATCGAGATCAGCAATTCTCGGCTTGGACTCAATGTTCAGCCACCTCGATTCCAGTACGGTGTGCGCATCTGTCCGGAGCCGGACTATTGGGGTGGGTTGAGCGGCTGTACCTACCAGGAAGGTATTTCCTGGGGCAAGTTTGTGCCGCCGGAAGAAGGCGGGCGCTTTGCCGAAGTCTTGAGCGATGCCACGGTCGTCTGGCCTCTTCTCATGGTGGCATTGTTGGAGCGTGCCAAAGCGAAACGCGCGTTGCGCACATGACGAAGGCTTATCTCTTTCGCACAGTCGCTGCCCTGTCGCTGTTGGTACTCTTGTCTTCGACTCAAGTCGAGGCCGGATCTGCCACGGAGGATGGGCGAGTCAGAGGGCGTGCTGACGCACCGATCACCTTGATCGAGTACTCCGATTTTACCTGTGGGTGGTGCGTGAAGTTCTTTCAAACGACGTGGCCTCGGTTGCAGGCCAAGTATATCGATACGGGCAAGGTGCGTTTCGTGTATCGAGACTATCCACGAGCCGATCAGGGTGTCGGTGTCGAGGCGGCAGTGGCGTCACGTTGTGCCGGAGCCCAGGGGAAATATTGGCCGATGCATGACCGGCTCTTTAGCCAGGGAGGCCGGCTGGACTCGGGGTTGTTTAAAGGCTACGCGAAGACGATTGGCTTGGAGCAAGTGGCGTTTGCGAAGTGTTTCGACGAGCGGCAATATCTCGAATCCATTTTTCAGGATCGTCAAGAAGCGAATCGGTGGGGATTTCATGGTACTCCCGGTTTTATTCTGATTCGGACGGTTGGTGGACCGACCGAGAAAGAGCCGGCCATCGCGATCCCAGGCGCAGTTCCGTTCGAGGATTTTGCCGAAGAGATTGAGCGCATGTTGGCCACTGCTCCACGTTCCTAGGGAGCTCCCACGGAGCCTCATGGGACGTGGGCGGTGACACAGAACAATTAGTCCATCACTCACGAAGGATTACCCGATGTCTGTTACACAATCGTATTGGTCTGTTCCGCAGCGCGCAGGGGAGCCAGCCTACTGGGTCTGTATGTCCTGCTTGTCAGAAGCGTTCTATCTCAAGGTGCCGATGCCGGATTGTCCGACATGCCACGGTGTCTCAACTTATGAGGCCTTCACGCTTGAGGCCATTCGCGATTGGGGCACTGAGGATCTGATTGCCAAAGCCGGTATCGCCCAACAGGCGGCGAGCATTGAGCCTGTTCCTACAGTATCGGGTCAGTCCGCCGACTAAGTCTTCACCACCCTCGGAGCATTTCCCGTGCAGGGACCACGTCCATTTTTGATTGGAGGCCTGTGGCGGCACGGGGAGACCGTCGCTCCCGTGAATAATCCCTATACAGGGCAGCGGCTTGTCGAGGTCTCGATCGCGAGTTCCGCCGATGCCGAGGCTGCGATCCAATCGACGGTCGGTGCCGCTGTTGAGATGGCCGCCCTCCCGTCCCATGCCCGCTATCAAGCGCTACAAAAAATCGCAGGTGGGCTCTATGCCCGACGTGAAGAATTTGCCAGGCTGATGACGGCTGAAGCTGGCAAGCCGATCGCCGATGCGACGCGTGAGGTGAGCCGGGCCGTCCAGACATTTACCATTGCGGCTGAAGAAGCGAGGCGCATTCCTGGCGAGGTGATCCCCCTCGACTGGACGCCGGGGACGGACTCCCATCTCGGCATTTTACGCCGGGTTCCGATCGGTCCGGTGCTCGGAATCACTCCCTTTAACTTTCCGCTGAATCTTGTTGCCCACAAGGTCGCGCCAGCGCTGGCTGCCGGCAATTCCATTCTCATCAAGCCGGCGCCACAGACACCCCTCACCGCATTACTGCTGGGCGAAGTCGTGCTGGAATCCGGGCTTCCTCCTGGTGCACTCAACGTCCTGCCCTGCGACAACCGAGTGGCAGAACAGCTCGTCGTCGACCCTCGGTTCAAGCTCCTGAGTTTTACCGGTAGTGCCGCCGTGGGATGGATGTTGAAGGCCAAGTGCGGGAAGAAGAAGGTGGTGTTGGAGCTTGGCGGGAACGCGGGTGTGATCGTGGAGCCCGATGCCGATCTGGAGGTGGCCGCACAGCGTTGCGCAGCCGGTGGGTTCGGCTATGCCGGTCAGACCTGTATTTCCGTGCAGCGCATCTTTGTCCATCACTCTATTGCGGACCTATTCACGACGAAACTGCTGTTACAGGTTGCGCGTTTAAAAGCCGGCGATCCGAGCGACCAGTCGACGGTGATTGGCCCACTCATTGATTCGGCCGCGGCCTATCGTGTCGAGGCCTGGGTCGAGGAAGCCGTATCGCAGGGAGCGCGAGTGCTTCTGGGCGGAAAACGGATGGGCTCGGTGGTGGAGGCGACGGTGCTCTCGCATGTGACGCCAACGATGAAAGTATCTTGTCAGGAAGTATTTGGGCCGGTGGTGACTGTGACCCCCTATCGTCACTTTGATGAAGCGATCACGGCGCTCAACCAGTCCGACTATGGGCTTCAAGCCGGGGTCTTTACTCAGAATGTGAATGCGATTTTTCATGCGTTTCGGCATCTTGAGGTTGGGGCGGTGCTGGCCAATGAGATTCCGACGTTCCGGGCCGATCACATGCCCTACGGGGGCGTCAAGGACTCGGGAATCGGTCGCGAAGGGGTCCAGGCCGCGATCGAGGACATGACCGAGCCCCGCATGCTGGTGTTAAACCTCAGGCCACCCGCCTGGGCCTAAGAAAAAACGTCGCGGGATATTGCGAAGCGGCGCCAATCTTGGTACAACAGCGACCCTGTGCTTGTTATGAGGCGTACTGTGGGCGCGCATCTCAGTGAACCATGCGTCCGTCACCTAGTTGCTTGGATAAAGTAAGGAGAAGAGACGATGGTACCTACGCAGATGTTTCTAACGCGAGGCGTCGGAGTCCATAAAGAAAAGCTGGCCTCCTTCGAGGAAGCCTTGCGTAGTGCTGGCGTTGCCTATTGTAACCTCGTTACGGTGTCGTCGATTCTTCCGCCGAATTGCAAAATTATCACGCGTGCGCGCGGCGAGAAATTACTGAACCCCGGTGAAATCACATTCTGCGTGATGGCGCGCTCGGAAACGAATGAACGGAGTCAGCTGGTCTCCGCGTCGATTGGGGTAGCGGTCCCGACCGATCGTCGGACCTATGGGTACCTGTCCGAGCACCATGCGCATGGCGAAACCGATGAAGAGACGGGTGAATATACGGAAGACTTGGCAGCGCAAATGTTGGCCACGACGCTTGGTGTCGAATTCGATCCGGACATCGCCTGGAAAGAACGGGAACAAGTCTTCAAGATGGCGGGTAAGATCGTTCGGACACAAAATATCACTCAGTCCGCAATTGGGAAACCCCATCGCTGGACGACGGTAGTGGCGTTGGCCGTCTTTATCCCGGAAGAAAATATTCCGAAGCGGCGTCGGTAGCCCTGCCCGTGAGCATACGCCCATGACACTTCCCGCCGGATGGGAAGGTATCGAGCAGAACTTCCTTGGGCTTGAAGAGCCCTGGTGCCATCCTGATCAGGCGGGCGTCTATATCCTCCCTGCGCCCTACGAACATACCTCCAGCTATGTGTTGGGATCCGATCGAGGGCCCTCAGCGATCATTGAGGCGTCCCAACAAGTCGAGTTGTACGACGAAACACTGCGTTGTGAGCCCTATCGTGAATGGGGCGGGGTCGCCACCATTCGCTCGCTCGACCTTGGTGGCAAAGTCGATCGGCAGGCGGTGGATGCCATCGATGCCTTCGTCACACCTCATGTCGGGACCGGTCGGTTTGTCGTTACCTTAACCGGGGAACATACTGGTGCGTTGGGGGCAATTAGAGCCCATGCCCGTCGTTATCCTGACTTGTGCGTGGTGCAAATCGATGCCCACGGCGATTTACGGAAAGCCTACCAGGGAAACCCCTACAGCCACGCCAGCGTCATGGCACGCGTGGTCGATGACGGATTACCATTGGTTCAAGTCGGGATTCGGTCAATTTCTCCAGAAGAAATTGATCGTATTCAGAGCACCGATCGGATTTCCACGTTTTTTGCTGCCGATATTCTTGACCCGTCAGGACCCTACGAAGGCAAGGCCTCTCGCTGGGTTCCTGAGGTGGTAAAGGCCTGTCGCGGGCCGGTTTATCTGACATTCGATTGTGACGGGCTTGATGCCTCGCTGGTTCCTGCGCTCGGCACTCCTGAGCCCGGTGGGTTGGGGTGGTATGATACGCTGAATCTCATCACAGCGTTGGCCAACGGCCCTGGTATCCTCGGGATGGATATCAGCGAGATTGCTCCAATCGAAGGGTTTGTCGCTCCGCAGTTTTGTATCGCCCGCTTGATCTACCGCATGTTGGGGCGAATTAAAGCGGGCCGTCGAGTTCACTGAAACGGCATGCTTACCCTGTGACCGACCAACTTCGTATCAATAAGTTTTTCACACACCATGGCATATGCTCTCGGCGAGAGGCTGATCGCTTGATTGAATCCGGTCGCGTGACCATCAATCAACGGGTGGCTTCCTTGGGAGATAAGGTCAGCCATGAGGACGTCATTGCACGAGACGGACAGGTGATTCCCTGGGGAACGGCCTCGGTCTATATCAAGTATCACAAGCCTGTCGGCGTGACGACAACCAGCGAGTCGCATGTGGCTCGTAACATCATCGCGGAGATCGGCCACCCGGAGCGAATTTTTCCAATCGGTCGACTCGACAAGGACTCGTCCGGTCTCATCCTGCTCACGAACGACGGAGATATCGTGAACGAGATTCTTCGAACCGAGCATGGGCATGAGCGGGAATATGAGGTATCAGTCGATCGACCGTTTGACCAGACATTCGTTGATCGTATGGCTCAGGGGGTCGACATTCTCGACCGTCCGACCAAGCCTTGCCGGATTGACCGGCTCGGTCCCGCACGGTTCCGCATCATTCTCACAGAAGGACGCAATCGACAGATCCGGCGCATGTGCCAAGTCTTGGGGTATCGGGTGCTCATGCTGCACCGTGTCAGGATCATGCATCTGACGCTTGGTGGATTAGCCCCTGGAGATTGGAAACCGCTCACAGACGAGGAGCGCACACAGCTTTTTCAGGCTGTCGGGCGCGGGAGTCGTCAAGGCGATACGCGGATAGGTTGACTCAGAACGAACTATTCCTGACGTAGTACCACCGCTGGGGTGTCACTGGCCAGTGGAAGCGGGGTGGGGCTGTGGCCAGAATTGATCTCGCGTTCGTCCGGGCCATCAATGTGCAGGGAGGTTCCTCCACGTTGTCTGGTGAAAAAGAGATTCAAAAAGGCGATAAAAAAACTTCCACCCACGAGCAGCAGGCTTGTGCGCTGGATCGCTTTGGTGCCCTCATCCCGCATGTCTTTTGCCACATCCGCCACAGTGTCCAACAGCCGATTTAGCGCGAGGCTGACCTGAATCATTTTCGGGCCTGCGTTATCGGAGGCATGCTCCTCCGCTTTTCGCCTGATGGCTTCCCGTTCCGCCGGAGAGACGGCGGTCCATTCTTGCGTCAAAAGTTGTACGGTTGTGCTGGCCACGGAAAAATATTGGTCGAGACTGCGCCGGACTGCCTCGATATCCTCAGGCTCACTGCGCCCGCTCCGTGAGACGCGGAGTCCTGCGGCTGCATACCGGTCCACGGCATGCTGAATTCTCGCGCGCTGGTCGGGCAAGGATTCCGTGATTCGTTCGAAGTCTTTCTGGCTGTCCGCTTCGAGCGCGCGGATAATGGTATTTCGGTACCGCATGATGTCTGCGGAAATATGGGCAAGATCGGTGGCCCCGAGCGTGTACTCGGTATACATAATGCGCAAATCCTGGTCGACGCTGCTCAAGGCTTGTCCGCTGAGCCATCCAAGGCCGGCAACCAGGAGGCTGATCAATAGCTGTGAGGCGCTCGGCCGAAATGATCGGATAAATGTTGTCATTCCCACTCTGTTTCCCTACTTAATCGAGAATAATTCGTCGATCGACGTGCGGCGTGAGATTCGGATCGTTTGACACAAAGATCACCGACCAGGGCTCGTCTTTTGAGCAGAGCCGTCGTAAGACAGTCTCGCGCATGGCCGGCTGCATAGTGTGGATGATGCCGTCAAAGATCAGAATTTGTGGACGGGCGAGGATCGCGCGTGCGAGCAAGATCCGCATGATATGCGTCGGGGCAAGAATTTTCCCGGGGGCTCGGATGTGGGTCTTGAGTCCTTGAGGGAATGCATCGACGTCGTTTTCGAGCTCAGTGAAGCGCAACGCCCACCGGACATCGCCGTAAGGGATATAGGATCGTCCCATCACGATGTTGTCCTCGATCGTGCCCTCAAACAGGGAAAGCTGGGAGTCGATCATGAACCCTCGACAACGATTGATCGCCTGAAGATCGAGGTGGCGAAGGTCTACCCCGTTATAGCGAAGGACGCCACCGGTTGGCGCTTCCAGCCCTGCTAAGACTCGTGCGAGCGCCGTTTTGGCTGCCGCCGTACCGGCGTAGACACCGATCTTTTCGCCAGGGGTGACTTCAAGGTTGAAATGCTCGAAGGTCGGCGGCATTCCGGGGTGGATAACCGCGAGGTCTTTGCAGGTCACGCGAATACCGTGAATGGTGGGATCCGGCAGCGGGACAGAGAGGGTGGCGGAGGCTTGGTCCTTCGGGAGCGAGAAGAGAAAATCGAGCTCGTGCAAACCGGTGAGGAAGTAATAAATGTGTCCCATGCGTTTGACGACGGCATCAAAACTCAGGAGGAGTCCGCTGACAACAACCTCGGCGGCTACTAGTTGCCCGAGCGTCAATTGGCCGATGGACAACAACCATCCGGCCGTGGCGAGAAGTCCGCTGTGGGCGACGGCTTGCCAGCCGACCGATCCCAGGTATTGGCGAATCAGAATGCCGAATCGAGTTTGTCTGGTTTCGACGTAAGACTGGACTAACTCATCGGTCCTTCCCATCAGCAGCGCGTGGCTGTCCGTGGCTTTGAAGTGCAGCAGATTAAACGAGATCTCCTGCAGCCAATGCAGCGTTTCATATTTTGCATGGGACATGTCGATGGTAGCCTTCAGTCCTCCATGCGACATGAGAAAAAAGACGACGGTAAACCCTGCCATGAGCAGTGCG
>JANYAJ010000412.1 GCA_025361385.1 Nitrospira sp. | reverse complement strand
TTTTCTTACAATAACCCCATTATTGAATTCCCCATTGATCCAAGAAATAAATACACTAGATTCCAAATAAGGCTTCAGATATTGATTATCCACGAATACTCCGCAGGTAGTCTTCAGTGGTCATTCCATCGGTGAAATCAGGGTCACTGCCCCCAATCTCCTCAATGGATGGTAGTTCAGATTCCTGGTCAAAAGTGCGAATCCATTCAACATCCACCCGTACAGGCTCGTGTTGGGCGTTGTAATGAACGATGCCTTCTGCGATCACGCGCTTACCAAGGGCTGCCTTCACTTTTTCTAGCATTTCATCATCGAATCTACATTTGATGGATCGACCGGTTAGGGAATGCCGGATGCCAAATTGGCCATATCGTCGCACCGAGATCATTTCAAGCGTTCCTTCAACGGAACCAAGAGTCGTGTAGCGGGGACCAATGACCTTTTCAACGTGAAGCGCAACCTGAGAATTCAGGAAAACTGGTCGGCCTAAGTGCCCGTTCACCGAGCCAGTAATGGCTATCTTTCTAACAAAACCGTTCATCACCATCGAAAGATCCTTGGCGCTTGTAAGAGCATCGTCAGAAAAGTGATTTGGCCTCATTGCTTTTTGACGTATCAGGCGCATTCCCTTTAGAACCGTTGGAACAATTATGCTGCTCTTGTCAGCGAAATCCTTGTGCAATACTCTAGGAATAGCCTCAATAGCCTTGTCTCTTGATCGAAGACTACGAATACCCCACTGTATGGTCTCTCTCCCAGATAGCGACAGATCCACTTCATATAGGATGTCGCTGAGATCCGAAATGGCAGACGTAAATGTGTCGAAAGGAATAAAGTCGCCGTGTAGGGATAAAAGTATTCTTGGTGGCATGGCAAAGCCCTCCTATGCTAGAATTGGAAGGCTTCGGGCTGTCACTGGCATGATGGCCCAGTACCTAGCATAGGTGGTGGTGTTATGAGGAAACCCCAAACGCAGGATACCCCGAAACTCAGTGACGCTGCAACAACATCCGCACAACTGCCAGATCTAATTTCGCCCCCTCCACTCTCGTCATAAGTTCTGAATAAACAAGCGTCTAACTGCGGGCATCTGATTATTATTCTAATTGAATATTTATGCTTGACAGTAAGCATAAGGTGCATTATACTATGGACATGAACAAATTAACCCATGAGAAGCGAGTCCAGGTTATCAACCTTCTGGTTGAAGGCAACAGCATGAGGGCAACGGCCCGAATCGCTGATGTGGCGTTCAACACGGTCGCAAAGCTGTTTATTGAAACGGCGAAAGTCTGCGCTGAATATCAGGGCAAGGCCTTCCGCAACCTGACCTGCAAGCGTCTCCAGCTCGATGAGATCTGGTCGTTTGTGTATGCAAAGGCCAAGAATGTACCAGATGAAAAACGCGGCCAAGCGGGAGATGTGTGGACATGGGTGGCCATTGATGCGGACACAAAGCTGGTCCCATCTTGGCGCATTGGAAGTCGTGACGGTGCAACGGCCTGTGAATTTGTGGCCGATCTTGCGGGCCGGTTAGCGAATCGAGTTCAGATCACTTCTGATGGCCACAGGCCCTATCTGGAAGCGGTCGAGAAAGCCTTTGGCGGTGAGGTTGACTTTGCCCAGCTGATTAAAATCTACGGCGAAACCGTGGAAGGACAGAAACGCTATAGCCCTGCGGAGTGCATTGGGGCTAAGAAGTCTAAGGTTATCGGAAATCCAGATCTGTGCTGTGTGAGTACTTCGTATGTTGAACGGCAGAATTTAACGATGAGGATGAGCATTCGACGCTTTACCAGACTCACGAATGCCTTCTCGAAGAAGATTGAGAACCATGCCCACTCTGTGGCCTTGCACTACATGCACTACAACTTCGTTCGCATCCACAAGACGCTTCGAGTATCTCCGGCCATGGCTGCTGGAGTGACGGATCACTTATGGACGATTGGGGATATTGTTCATTTAGTCGAACAGGCCGAGGCTCAACCAAAATGACGCACTACCTGTTGTTCTGGTCGCTTGACAGTCTCGTTCCTACTCAGTAGAATCCCACCCCTTGCACCGACTGTGATTGGGCGGGAATAGCTCAGTGGTAGAGCATCGCCTTGCCAAGGCGAGGGTCGCGAGTTCAAATCTCGTTTCCCGCTCCAATTTTACTGTCGGTCACGTTTCAGATACCTCCTCAAAGATATTCCATCAACAGATGCTCAGGCCTCAACACCCCTTCTTTTTCACAATTCTCTGACAGACCTAACTCTCCGTCGAAACTATTCAACAGCTTGCCGACACAGGTACCGCTTCGCTGTTTTACCGATGTGCCGTGAGGTCATCCCAGATGAGGGAGCGCAGGACGTCCAGCAGGCGGGCAGTACTTACCGGGAAGGAACGTGTAATGGACACACGGTCCTAGCCATGCTTAATCAAAGTCGTGAAAATCAGTCTAGCAGTTTGGCTTGTTAGTGGATTGTACTCAGGAGGGATTGCAGTCGTCCTACTTGTTCGGCTGCACGGGAAAGCTCTTCCGGTAGGAGAGGGACGC
The DNA here is from genome assembly GCA_025361385.1 of Nitrospira sp. Classification (GTDB taxonomy): domain Bacteria; phylum Nitrospirota; class Nitrospiria; order Nitrospirales; family Nitrospiraceae; genus Palsa-1315. The sequence goes on along the minus strand of JANYAJ010000412.1, from coordinate 5,184 downwards.
GACTAAATCGTCCCTGATGATAGAGGGCCGTCACGTCCGCCACCACAGGCCCGGCCGCCGCCCATTTCCGCTCCACCTGTCTGGAAAACTCAGCGGCAGTAGCGGCTGGAAGCTTGGCTATGCCCTTCTTCTCCAACGTACGAAGCATACGGGCATAGAGCTGTACGATCGCATGCTGTGAGGGCGCAATCGAGAGATGCATACTGGCCCAGAGGCCTATCCTGTCCCGGAGCATAAGTAGGAGCAAGGCCAAGCCGACCACCACCATTCCCGTAATAAGTTCCAACATCCCCGGCTGGACGATTCGGGACATGCGCGCCAGCCGATTGAGTACATGGCCTATTGGAGCACTCAACGCCGAAACCCAGCCACTCACTCTCTCGCGCAATGCATCACTGCCTTCTCGAACTCCGTGAACAACAGCCAATTGATCCTTCCCGCTATAACGCACGAACAGACGATCCCACTGCAATCGAAATGATTCCCCAAATCGTCGAATAGACTCCCATCGAGAGGTCCCGACCGCTGCACTGACGCTGGGTGTGGGATCCATCGTGATCCAGCCTGATTGCGGGAAGTAGACCTCAACCCAGGCATGCGCGTCCCGCTGGCGCACAGTGAAGTACCCTCCAAACTCGTTCCATTCTGTGGCCAGGAATCCTGTCACCAGTCGAGCGGGAATCCCTATCGTGCGTAGCATCATGACCATCGCAGTTGCGTAATGCTCGCAATATCCCGTCTTACGTACGAATAGAAACTCATCGAGCGGGTGACTCAGTGTCGCCGTATCGGCATCAAGGCTGTACCGATAGTTTTCCAAAAGATACTGCTGGATCGCGAGCGTTTGTCCAAATGGAGTCGCGGCCTGCTGAACGACCCGTTGCGCGAGGTCAGCAACCTGCTGTGATTCCACGGGAACTTGGAGGTAGCGGGAACGAATTAATTCGGGATAGGTCAGAACCATCGCGACCCGGTCGCCTGCGACGAGCTGCGGGACCTGAGAGGTAACGGAGTATCGGGCACGAGAAGAAGGAGGGAGCGGCAAGTGGAGGCCACTCATGGCATCAACCTGTACGGCAAGAAAATCGCCGCTCACAAGTTCCGCGAATGGAACGGCAAACAGGACTGGGGTATCGAGCGTTTCCAGCAGAATATCTTGGCGGATCGGCACGGACAGGCTGTCCGGGAGACGGTTGCCAGCTGGACGAGCAAGGAACACCCCCTCCGCCACGAGACTCAATGAACGGCGACGGGTTCCGCTGTGGCTCCATGATCGTCCATTGTATTGATCGTAGGCGAGACCTCGCAAATAGAGGCGATCTTTCGCAACAGTCGGTTGATCAGGCAATTCAACCCGCATGACGATCTGAGGATCCTGTTTGACAGATCCAATCGTCCCCAGGTCAACCCGATCGGAAAATCCCGTCGTCCGCAGAGTTTCCCCATGTGTTTTTTGTAATACGCCGGCTCCGATACGAGGGATCACAAAGAAAATGGCAAGCGTCAGACTAACCGTCATGACGGCGGTTCCGTTCGTCAACCAAAAGAAGCGGTGAGTGATCCTGCCCGGGAATGTTGCGTGACAGGTTGCTATGCTCGTGGGTGTGACGACGGCAGAAGCTTCGACCGTTTCCTGGGTCAAGTGATACAGCAAGAGTGTCCAGACCGCCCCGAGCAGGTACAGCAGAAAAATCGGCAGATACCACGCATCGGTTGTGAGTGCGGCAGAGGCCAGGATTGCCATGAGGCTGATGGCATAGAGGTGCCGATAATCACACCGCTGTTGAAGGGTGAGCAACTTGATGCCCAGTAACATGACCAAGAAATGGATACCAGCCGGGAGAAGATCTTGTGATACCACCGTCAGATCGATCAGAAATATGACAAAGGCACCGATCAACAAAACGTTCCAAATGGCTGGGGAGACAGTGACCCGTGCCATCGCCCGCCGAACAAAAGAAATCCCTCCCGCATCACACAACGTGACGATGAGGATAATCGCCGTCGGAAGGGCGATCCAGAGGGGGACACTTTGCGCAAACACCAGTCCGCTGAACGCGATGATGGCGAGGAGGACGGAGCTGAGCTTAAAGGCTTGATCAAAAGGCATGGGTTAATTCTTCGAGTTGCGCCGCGTGGAGCACTCGATCGGCCTGTACCGTGCTTGTAGATGCCGCCTGCTCCGACCAGGGGACAACCGCCACCGTGTAGCCTCGATCGGCTTCGTGGGGGAGCCATAGGTACTCGCCGCCCTGGTTGACCTCACTCGTTTCAGGTGGGTGCCGTTCGCAAAGCGCCAACAGGCGTAGCATCGCAAAGAGATGGGCGGATCCGGATCCGAGCCCCGAGTCCTCCCTCCCAACGATCAGTCGCACGGGGTAACTCCGTTCAGTCAGTTCCCAGAGAAGGGATGCGACGAATATCACGCTTCGTTCGAATAGCGGTTCGCTTTCGTCTGGAGCTACGATCGAAAGAACGACCAGGATGCGTCGCTGATCTTCTGCTTCGGTTTCCCGCACGATAAGCTGGGATGTGCGGGCCGTTGTCATCCAATGAATAGATCGCGAGTCATCCCCCGGCTGATAGAGGCGTAAGTTGTAGAGTTGGGTCCCATGTCCTCGTCGTGAGAGAGACTCTCCTTGTCCTTCGCTGACCAATTCATCCATGAATCGCAAAGCGAGTGGCTTAATGGGAGGACTGACAAGCAGATGCGCTTCCGTTGCGTAAAACCCTTTCTTGAGGAATAACCCAAATGGAAATAGCGTCTGCGCCCGGATGCCTTCAAACCGAATCCAGCCCCGTTTTGTCGCCAGCAATGGATAGGACAGGAGCATCGAGCTCTGTGCGGGCAGGAGGTAAATGGCGAGTCCTCTGTCGACATCCTGGCCTTCGACAACATCGAGCAAACGCAAAGAAAAGCTGGGCAGGTGCCGATGCCGGTTGGCGACTGAGAGCGTGAGGGTGGTCGGCTCATTGGCCATAATGAGATCAGGCACATGCCTGTGAATTTCCAATCGGCGAAGACAATGCTCGGAGAGCAGTCCTGATATCACGATGAGGCTGAGCATCATCGCCAGCAGTAAGTAAAATAGATTATTGCCGGTGTTAATGGCGGCAAGCCCGATCCCGAATGTAAAAAGCAGAAACCTAGTCCCTTCGGACGTAAGTCGAATCGACCGCCGACGGGACAGATCTCGCAGAGACGAGAAGACCGAAGAGACGTGGAGGTTCAGGAGTGCCTGCATCACGCATACACCTCATCCAGTTGGCAAACAGCAGGATGCTCAGCAAGATCGTCCAGCAAGGCCGCAGCGAGTGAAGGCCCGAGGCGTACCCTCGGGGTACGTTGAAGACCTGAACGATGCGACCTGCCTGCGCGAAGCGCTTCGGCGAAGGCAGGGAACGAAGCTGGCGGGCTTTTTCAGCATCCTGCTAGACGGGGACAGAAACTGTCTCAACAATATCGAGGACCATACGTTCGGCCTGTTCGAAGCTCTGGGTCCGCATCCCATGGGTCCGATTCAGCATGACACGGTGGGACAGCACGATCGGCGCCAGCTCCTTGATATCGTCAGGAAGGCAATAGTCGCGTCCCCGGACGACCGCCAATGCCTTGGCAGCCTTGCTCAGCGCTAGTGCTCCGCGTGTGCTGACGCCCAGAGAAAGAAGTTCACTCTGACGGGTCGCTTGCACAATCGCGAGCAGATAATCAGTCAAGCTCTCTTCCATATGCACCTGATCGACGCGGGCCTGTAATACCAATACTTCGTGAGCGGTCAACACCGCTTCCAAGGCTTCAGCCGGATGCAACGAATGCGGACGGTCGAGCACCTTCCGCTCTTCCTCAAGCGAGGGGTACCCGATAGAGAGGCGCATTAGAAACCGGTCAAGTTGAGATTCCGGAAGGGGAAATGTCCCATGATATTCGGCAGGGTTCTGCGTCGCGATGACCATAAAGGGCTGCTCAAGCGGGTGGGTCTGATTATCGACGGAAATCTGTGCCTCGCTCATCGCTTCCAGAAGACTGCTCTGAGTCTTCGGCGTGGTGCGATTGATCTCATCGGCCAGTACAACATTGGCAAAGATTGGACCCGGTATGAACTCGAACCCCTGTTTTTGCCGATTGAACATGGAGACGCCGACGATGTCGGATGGCAAGAGATCGCTGGTGAATTGAATGCGCTTAAACGAACAGTCGAGTGACCTGGCCAAGCTATGTGCCAACGTGGTTTTACCGACCCCCGGCACATCTTCGAGCAGAAGATGGCCGCGAGCCCGAAGACAAACCACCGCCATCTCGATCACATGGGTCTTTCCCTTGATGACCAGCCCAATATTGTCCTGGATCGCCCGGATGGTGTGAACTGAACTCATGTTGAGATTAGTGATCCCGGTGATTCAGGCGTGCATCGTGATCTGACACGATCGAAGTCTAACAAAGGGTCTGGAGACGGTCAATTTTCACGTGAGATTTTGCATCGACCAGTCTGGAACCCTTGATGCGTAAGGATTTTCGGAGGCAGGCTGCTCTTGTACCGGTCTATTCTGGCACGAGGATCAACATCCAAGGAGGGGTCTCCTCGACCATGTCAGAAAACCGTCTGGCGGTACTACTGGAAGGGATGCCTGGGAAGACGGCTCCACGGCGAATCTGAACGGAGCGGAAACGATAGGTCGGGCCCTGCATCGGGAGAGGGGGGAGCACGCGTGGAATCTGCCTGCGTAACGGGCTGTAATCTGAGAGGTTCAGGGTCTCGCCTTGCGCAAGGCTCGAGAGCCGCTCGAAGATCTCGCCGAAAATCGTCGGGAAATTCGCTGCTGTGAACGGCTGATTGTCCGGTCGATAGCGGGCCTCGTCGAGAAGTTGTGCGAGGACTTCCCAGAAGACCTGGGTATCCACGGCTCCAAGGACACAGAGGAGGCCGCGGCGCGACAACAAGTCGAGCAGGGCCAGGGGACCTCGAATCTCAAACTTCCAGGGTGGAAAGAGCAATGCACGGTCCCCATGCTGAACCTCCAGGGCCGGTTCTCCTGCGTAATGGGTTTGCCTGAACGTGCCTTTGGTTCGATGGAGTTCTTGCGTGATGGTCTGATCGGATAATCTGGTCGGTTCGTAGGCAAACGTGGGGGTCGCGGGAGCCCAGCAGGTTGCGATTGTATAGCGTGGTGCGAGCTTCCCTGCTT
>JANYAJ010000015.1 GCA_025361385.1 Nitrospira sp. | reverse complement strand
ACAGCGCGTAGATTAAGTGTCACGTCTCCCCCGGTCGTCGCACCGCAAGTCACTAAACGCCCGCCCTTCGCGAGAGACGCCACACAGCGGTCCCAGACCTCGGGGCCGATATGTTCGATCACGACATCGACGCCGCGGCCCTCGGTCAGCAGCTTCACACGCTCCGCAACCTTCTCACGACCATGATGGATGACGGCATCGGCGCCCAGGATCACCGCCTTCGGAATTTTATCATCGGACCCAACTGTCGTGATGACTCGGGCACCGGCGAGTTTGGCCATTTGAATCGCCATGCTCCCGACCCCGCTCCCCGCGCCCATGATCAGCACCGTTTCGCCAGGTTGAAGTCCAGCCAGGGCGAACAGCATGTGCGACGCGGTCACCGACACGAGCGGAAAGGCCGCCGCCTGCTCGAACGAGAGGTTCTCCGGAATCGGCAGCACGTTGCGGAACGGCACCTTCACATACTCGGCGTAGCCGCCATGCATCATCGCCCCCAGGAGGCTGTAAGAGCGGCAGAAGTTGTCTCTCCCTGCCAGGCATTGCTCACATGTCCAGCAACTGATCCCCGGCGACAGGAACACGCGTTGCCCGACCGTCACGTGATCGGCCTGCGCACCAGCTTGCTCCACAATCCCGGCCACATCCGACCCTGACACATGCGGCATCGGCATGGGATAAGCCGGGTTTCCCTCACGAATCCAAATATCCAGATGGTTCAAGGCACAGGATTTCACCCGGACCAGCACCTCATCCGGGCCGATCGTCGGCGTCGGCAGGTCTTCATACGAGAGTTTATCCGGTCCACCGTGCGCCCGAAAAAGAACAGCTTTCATTTTCAACTCCTTACTAGACCACAACGTCCATGATAGAACCAGATCGGAGAAAACCGGCAGAAGCTTGAGGGAGAGGGAGAGTTCGGTTGGGCTTCTTACCAGCTGGACCCGCCCCACAGGCAGGTTGCTCAAAACGGTCGTCAGCAAGGCCGCAGACGATGGCAGCACCGGAGGCGTACCCTCAGGGGTACGTTGAGGATGCTGTCGAGGCGAGAACGAAGCTGGCGGCCTTTTTCAGCAACCGGTTAAAATTTCAGGGTACCTTCAACAACCATGACGCATTGCCCTCCCACCTTGACCGTTTGAATGACCTCGTGCTCCGACTCGACCTGCACGAAAATTTGCGATGGGCGTTCGATTTCATAGCCCTGCTCCACCACAATATCAGTCGTCGGAGCCACCTCCACCACCCGATTCTGCACCAGGTAGGCCCCCAACGCGCCACTCGCGCTTCCGGTCGCCGGATCTTCAAGAATCCCGATCGACGGCGCGAACATCCTGGCATGGACGGTCGCAGAGGGTTCCACGGTCACCGTCGTAAAGACCATAATGCCGTTGGCGCCGAAGCGCCGGCAGACATCCGTAATGGCCGAAGCATCGGGACGGATCGACCGCACCGCCGTCAGCGTGCGCACCGGGACGATCATCACGGGCAACCCTGTGGACACCACCTCGATCGGCCACTTCATATCGGCAATGACATGTTTGGCTAGACCCAGAGCGCTGGCAACCTTATACAGATCCTCCGCTTCCTCCACGGGCCCCAGAAACTCCGGTTTGGGCTGCGTCATCACGACCCGCTCCACCAGGCCATCTTCCGCATGGAGTTCGACGGGAAAGAGGCCGATGTTGCATTCCTGCATCACCCGTGTCATCGACTCTTTGACTGGGATAATGCCCAATTCTGCCAAGATGAAGAAGGTCCCCAGCACCGGATGACCGGCGAAGGGAATCTCTTGGGTGGGTGTGAAGATGCGAAGCTTGACCACAGCCGCCTGGTCCGTCGGAGGAAAGACAAAGACGGTTTCTGAAAGATTCATCTCCCGGGCAATCTGTTGCAGCTGATCGTCTGTCAGGCCCCCGGCATCGGGAAACACGGCGACGGGATTACCACCGAAAGGCTCCCCCGAAAATACATCGGCTTGATAAAATTTGAGCTGGCGTTGTTCCGCCATATACGCCTCCTAGCAAGCTAAGGAAGAACTTCGATAATCCCACGTCTGGCACACACTATAGAACACTTTTGCAGGATGCTCAAAAAGGCCGTTCAGCAAGGCCCTAGTGAGTGAACTCAGAACGATGAGCGCGGAACTCTGAACGCTGGGAAAAGAGCGATTTCTTCATTCATCGTTCATCGCTCACAGTTCAGCGCTTCCGTGCTGGCGGCTTTTTTCAGCATCCTGCTACGCGGGACGTGGAAGCGCGTCAAACTCCTGCCGCATCGAATGTCTCAGATAATTCTCTACAAAGTTCTGGAGCGAGCCGTTCCGATAGAGCAACTCGTTGGCATAGCGCGTATCGATCTTGTGCAACACCTTCACCGTCACCTTAGTCTTCTTGGCGAACTGCTCCAGCGTTACCCCTGTGATGTCACTATAGGGACCACGGCCTGACTGCATGATGCATTTGGGAATGTGCACCACTT
>JANYAJ010000388.1 GCA_025361385.1 Nitrospira sp. | reverse complement strand
GCGCCCCTCGCGAACATTGATGCGGAGAGGTGCGAGAGTGGTCGAATCGACATGCTTGGAAAGCATGCGTCCCAGCACTGGGACCGTGGGTTCAAATCCCACCCTCTCCGCCAAAAAAATAGTGCTGAGCCATGGGTCCTGAGTGCTGAGCTTCGTCAGAAAAGTTCGGACAAGACTGTCCCCTCTTTTCTCAGCACCCATTCCACAGCACTCAGCACTTTGAATAGGGGCTGGGCCCTGTGCAACGGAACCCTGTGAACCCCGCCAGGTCCGGAAGGAAGCAACGGTAAGCGGTTAGTTCTGTGTGCCGCAGGATCACCTGGCCCCGCTTTGCACGAGAGGCATGGGGCGAGCGGCTCGAGGCAAGAGGTCAAAAAGAATGTCCGAGCCTCGAGCCCCTCGCCTCTCGCCACATAAAATTATGGATTATCAAGTTTCAGCCAGAAAATACCGGCCGGGCACGTTCGATGACGTGATCGGGCAACCACATGTCGTGCAGACGCTGGTCAATTCCATCGCCACGAAACGTATTGCCCAAGCCTATCTCTTTTCAGGCACCCGCGGCGTAGGGAAAACCACCGTCGCAAGAATTCTCGCCAAAGCCCTCAATTGCGAACGGGGACAGACTGGCACGCCCTGCGGCACCTGTTCTAACTGTCTCGAGATTGCGCAAGGCACCTCTGTCGACGTCATGGAGATCGACGGAGCGTCCAATACGAGCGTAGACGATGTGCGCGAGATCCGTGAAAACGTCAAGTTCGCCGCATTTCGTGGGAAGTACCGGGTCTACATCATCGACGAAGTGCACATGTTGTCGAACTCGGCCTTCAATGCCCTCTTGAAGACGCTGGAAGAGCCGCCACCGCACGTCGTGTTCATCTTTGCCACCACCGAGATTCACAAGATTCCGGCGACAATTCTTTCCCGCTGCCAGCATTACAACTTTCGACGCATTGCGCGGTCTGAAATCGTCGAGCGGCTGCGCCATGTGGTCAATCAGGACCAGATCGTGCTCGAAGAGCGAAGTTTGATGGCGCTTGCGCGGGCCAGCGAAGGCAGTATGCGCGACGGGTTGAGCCTGCTCGACCAAGCCGTGGCGTTCGGCGGCAAAACGATCGTACATACGGATCTGGAAGCCTTGTTGGGTGCAGTGCCACAAGAACTTGTTCGCGCCATGATTCAGGCGATTACGGCACAAGAAAGTGCCGGGGCGCTTCGCGTGCTGGCTCAACTGCTGGACCAAGGGCATGATCTCCGGGCCTATTGTGCGGAGGTCGTCGAATATCTTCGGAATATGCTGGTGGTATCGGTCGTGCCCTCGCCGCAGGAACAGCAAGGCTTAATCGAAGCCGCGGCGGAAGACCTTGAACAGATGGCAACCGATGCCCGCTCGTTCACGCCGGAACAGCTCCAAGAACTGTTCGCCATTTTCACACAAGCCGAGGACTCGCTCAGGCTCAGTGCGCATCCTCGGTTCGTGCTCGAAACCGCCGCGGTGCGTGCAACCAGACTGCTGCATCGAGCGGAAGGCAAACCGGCGCAAGCGGTGCCGCCAGCCCAGACAGCACGCCCGATTCAGCCTGCTCCAGCCCGCACAGGCCCGCCTACTGCGCCAACTCGTTCTGCAGAGCCAAGTCCCTCCTCTCCACCACCTCGAACGTCCCAGTCGACGGCGCCGCTACCGACCGCTCCCATGCCGCCGAAGCCTTCTGTGATCGGAAATATGGCGCCTCCACGAGGTCTTTCCACGAATCCTCCAAGCACCAGGCCTCCTGTCCCGGCAGTCGAGGTACAACCTTCGTCGCCGTCGATATCGCCTCCGGCTGAGGATGGTCGCGCGGTGGTGACACTGAATTGGGAACAAGTCCAAGAGGAAGTGGCAAATGTGTCTTCCAGGATTGCGGCCTTCCTGGAGCGAGGGAGATTTGTGGGCATAGACGGCCATGTCGTGACGATTGGATTTGCCAAGCAAGCGACGGGGGCCCGAGGGATGATCGAGAACTCTGATAATATGGCGGTACTGACATCGATCTGTGAACGACTGAGCGGTCAGACGGTTCGGGTGCGGATCGTTGAATTGACAGAG
>JANYAJ010000366.1 GCA_025361385.1 Nitrospira sp. | reverse complement strand
GTAGCTGATGAACTTGGCCATGCCCTTATCCGCGCTCACCTTGGTCAGGGCCGCAGTCAACGTCGTCTTGCCGTGGTCCACATGTCCGATCGTCCCGATATTCACGTGCGGCTTCCGCCGCTCATATTTCGCCTTCGCCATAACCGCTCCTTCCGTCCTCACTCAAGAATCAATCAGATTACTCGCCCCGATACTTCGCGATGATCGCCTCAGAAATCTGCCGAGGCACCGGATCGTACCGGTCAAACTCCATACTATACGTTGCGCGCCCCTGCGTGCGCGACCGAAGATCGGTCGCATACCCAAACATTTCACTGAGCGGGACCGAGGCGTCAATCACCTGCGCAGCAGCTCGAGACTTCATACCCTGGATTTTGCCACGACGGCCGTTCAAGTTCCCGATTACATCGCCCATAAAATCTTGAGGAACCACCACCTCAACCTTCATGATCGGCTCAAGAAGGACGGGATCAGCCCTCTTACAGGCGTCAATAAATGCCATTGAACCGGCGATCTTAAAGGCCATTTCATTCGAGTCTACGTCGTGAAACGATCCATCGATCACCGTAACCTTGACATCACGAAGCGGGTAGCCCGCGATGACGCCGGAGTCCAACCGCTCCTTCACACCCTTTTCGATTGCTGGGATAAATTCTCTAGGAATAGATCCACCGACGGTCTTATTAATAAACTCCAGCCCTTTACCAGACTCAGCCGGCTCGACCGTTAACACGACATGGCCATACTGACCACGACCACCCGTCTGCTTGACGTACTTCGCCTCAGCCTCGGCCTTCCTACGAATCGTTTCCCTGAAGGCAACCTCAGGCTTTCCGACATTAGCCTCAACCTTGAACTCACGCAGCATGCGATCGACAATGATCTCGAGATGCAGTTCTCCCATTCCAGCAATGATGGTTTGAGCGGTCTCTTCATCCGTCTTGACTCGGAAAGATGGATCTTCCTGCGCTAGCTTCTGAAGCGCAAACCCCATCTTCTCTTGATCCTGCTTGGTCTTCGGTTCAATCGCCATGGCGATGACCGGTTCGGGAAACTTCATGACCTCAAGCAAGACCGGCTGCTTTTCATCCGCCAATGTATCTCCGGTCGTCGCCCCTTTTAATCCGACCGCCGCCACGATGTCACCCGCATAGGCGACATCGATGTCTTCGCGTTTATTCGCATGCATCTTCAGCAGACGCCCGACCCGATCCCTCGTTCCCTTCGTCACATTTGCGACGGAAGTCCCCGTTTTCAACGTACCGGAGTAGACCCGCAGGAATGTGAGCTGGCCAGCAAACGGATCTGTCATAATTTTGAAAGCGAGAGCAGCGAAGGGCTCACTATCAGAAGGAAGCCGCTTCACTTCCTTCTCCGTATTCGGATCGATCCCGGTCACAGACTCAACATCCAGCGGCGACGGGAGAAAATCCACAACCCCATCCAATAACTGCTGGACGCCTTTATTCTTAAACGCAGTTCCACAGAGGACAGGAGTCATCTTCATCGAAAGCACACCAGCACGAATAGCCCGACGGATCTCTTCCTCTGTCAATGGCTGACCATTTAAATACTTATCCATTGCCCGCTCATCGAACTCAGCGACAGCATCGACCATTTTCGTGCGGTATTCATTGGCCCGATCAAGCAAGTCAGCCGGAATTTCATCGATCTTATACTTAGCGCCGAGCGTCTCATCGTCATACACATAAGCCTTCATCGTGATAAGATCGATAGATCCACGATACTCAGACTCTTTACCGATTGGAATTTGAATAGGAATCGGATTGGCCCCCAGCCGATCAATCATCGTCTGAACACTTGTGTAGAAGTCCGCGCCGATGCGATCCATTTTATTCATGAACGCAATGCGAGGCACACTATACTTATCAGCCTGACGCCAGACAGTCTCAGACTGCGGCTCAACTCCCTGCACAGAGTCAAACACCGCTACAGCCCCGTCCAAAACTCTAAGCGAGCGCTCGACTTCGATCGTAAAATCGACGTGCCCAGGAGTATCGATAATGTTGATACGATGATCACGCCAGAAACAGGTTGTGGCCGCAGCCGTAATCGTAATGCCGCGCTCGCGCTCCTGCTCCATCCAGTCCATCGTAGCCGCACCCTCGTGCACTTCACCGATTTTATGCGAAATCCCGGTGTAATAGAGAATGCGCTCGGTCGTCGTCGTCTTACCAGCATCAATGTGGGCCATGATGCCAATGTTGCGAGTTTTTTCTAATGGTGATTGACGTGCCACGAAGATCCCCTAAAAATACACATGCCGCAAACAGGGCCGATAAATTACTGCGACCCACAAGCACCCGCATAAGCGGATCGCAGCACGGCCCAGCTGCAGCACAGAAAAATCCTACCAGCGATAATGCGCGAATGCCTTATTAGCCTCAGCCATCCGATGCACATCTTCACGCTTCTTCACCGCCGCACCCGTGTTATTTGACGCATCGAGCAACTCAGCCGCAAGCTTTTCCCGCATACTCTTGCCACCGCGAGTCCGCGAGTACTCCGCCAACCACCTAAGAGCCAGCGACATCCGTCGTGCCGGGCGAATTTCGACCGGCACCTGATACGAAGCACCGCCCACCCGGCGCGATTTCACTTCGACAACTGGCTTCACGTTATCGATCGCCGTCCGAAACACCTTGAGCGGATCGCTACCGGTCTTCTCCTGAATGACATCGAATGCGCCGTAGCAAATACGCTCGGCCGTGCTCTTCTTGCCACCCGACATCAGGATATTCAAAAACTTCCCGACGAGCTTATCCCGATATCGTACGTCAGGGAGCGGATCGCGCTGATCTAAAAATCTAGTTCTTGGCATGTGTCATTCACTCTCTCGTTACCAACTGAGACAACCTATCTACATCTACTTTGGACGCTTCGCTCCGTACTTCGAACGGCTCTGCTTACGATCTGCCACACCAACAGCGTCAAGGGCACCTCTGACGATGTGATAGCGCACACCTGGCAAGTCCTTTACACGGCCGCCGCGCACGAGCACAATAGAGTGCTCTTGCAGATTGTGGCCGACGCCAGGGATGTACGTGGTCACTTCCATCCCGTTGGTCAACCGAACGCGTGCAACTTTACGCAATGCTGAGTTCGGCTTTTTCGGCGTTGAGGTGTAGACACGGAGACAGACACCGCGCTTCTGCGGGCAAGACTTGAGCGCAGGGCTTTTCGTCTTCGCATGCGCTAGCTTGCGGCCTTTTCTGACTAACTGATTAATCGTTGGCATTAGTTCGTCACTCTCATCTTCAGCACAGTTTGACTGCTCGGCTCAACTCTTCAAGTGTAAAGCCCGCGGATTATAGTGATCATCCGCCGCGGTGTCAAGTCACATTCAACGCCGCATGGATTATGAGCGCGTAGACCCCTCTGATCCTGATCCTGCTCCCACCCCTTCACGCGTCAGCGCCGCCGCCTCCCCCTGACCCGCAATCACCGGCTCCGGCTTAGGACTGATGACGAACGTGTCACGATATTCATCGAAGCCTGTTCCGGCCGGAATCAAACGACCGACAATGACATTCTCCTTCAGCCCAAGCAGCTTGTCTTCGCGCCCATTGATCGCTGCCTCCGTCAAGACACGCGTGGTCTCCTGGAATGAAGCCGCGGAGATAAAGCTATCCGTAGTCAGCGCTGCCTTGGTAATACCCAGTAGGACTGGCTTCCCGAGTCCTGGCTGGCCGCCCCGCGCCACTACTCGTTCATTCTCTTCATCGAACAACATCTTGCTGACCTGGCTGCCCGGCAAGAATTCCGTATCGCCCGGGTCTTCAATTCGAACCTTGCGCAACATCTGCCGCACAATAATCTCGATATGTTTGTCGTTGATCGTCACGCCTTGCAGACGATAAACATCCTGCACTTCATCGACGAGATACTTCTGCAACTCGTTCGGGCCCAGCACATCGAGAATGTCGTGCGGGTTTGCCGATCCGTCCATCAACGGCTCACCGGCCCTGACCCAATCACCCTCGTGCACGTTGACGTGTTTACCCTTAGGAATAAAATATTCCTTCACGTCGCCCATCTTATTATTGACCAGCACCTTACGCATGCCCTTCACAAAACCATCGTACGAAATTTCACCGTCGATTTCGCTGATGACAGCCGTCTCCTTCGGTTTCCTGGCCTCGAACAACTCAGCGACGCGAGGCAGACCTCCCGTAATGTCCTTCGTCTTGGTCGTCTCACGAGGAATCTTGGCCAACACATCACCAGGCGTCACGAGCGCGCCTTTTTCGACAAAGATATGTGCACCGACTGGGAGCAGATAGCGGGCCACGTTCGCCGCCGCGGCAACCTTGGCCGTCTTCCCGCTCTCATCTTTGACGGATACGCGTGGACGTAACGTCGCGCCACTATGTTCAACGATAACCTTGCGGGAGAGACCGGTCACTTCATCGAACTCTTCCTTCATCGTGACACCTTCCACGATGTCTCCGTACGCGACCCTGCCGCCCACCTCAGTCAGAATGGTCAATGAGTAGGGGTCCCACTCCACCAATTTCTGTCCCAACTCGATGCGACCGCCATCCTTCACCTTGATCTTGGCGCCATAGACGACCGAGTACTTCTCGCGTTCCCGCCCGCTCTCATCAGCGACGGAAATCTTCGCGTTCCGGTTCATGACGACCCATTCACCCTCTTTATTCTGAACCGCAATCCCGGCGTTATGAACGTCGGCATTTTTCTTGGCGTCGAAACTCATAAACTTGATCGTACCGGCGTGCTTTGACTCCGTCACCGTCTGCTCGACCACCTTGCTCGCCGTTCCTCCGATGTGGAACGTCCGCATAGTCAGCTGTGTTCCCGGCTCACCGATCGATTGCGCTGCAATGACACCGACCGGTTCGCCCTTTTCGACCAACCGCCCGCGGGCCAAGTCGCGGCCATAACAGGAGCGACACACTCCACGGCGCGACTGACAAGTCAGCACCGAACGAATCTTGACGCGGTCGACCGCGGCTTCCACGATCGCCTTGGTCCGGTCTTCGTCAATCTCTTCGTTGAAGGAGACGATGATTTCACCCGTGACAGGGTCACGGATATCTTCCGCCGCCAAACGACCCAAGACGCGTTCTTCGATCGGCTGGATAATTTCGCCACCTTCCACCAAGGCGCTCACAATGATGCCATCGGTGGTGCCACAATCGATCTCGTTGATAATCACATCTTGTGCGATATCGACCAAACGACGCGTGAGATAACCTGAGTTGGCTGTCTTCAATGCCGTGTCGGCCAATCCCTTACGGGCACCGTGCGTCGAAATGAAGTACTGCAACACCGTCAAGCCTTCGCGGAAGTTGGCGGTAATCGGCGTCTCAATGATTTCACCGGACGGCTTGGCCATCAATCCGCGCATACCGCCCAACTGGCGGATCTGCTGCGAACTACCACGAGCGCCCGAATCTGCCATCATAAAGATCGGATTGAAGGATTCGGCCTTGTTCGGATCACCACCCGCGCCCAGCTCCTTCATCATTTCATTCGCGATTTGCTCGGTCACGTGGGCCCAGATATCGATCACCTTGTTGTAGCGTTCACCATTGGTGATCAATCCCTCGGCATATTGCCGCTCGATCTCAGTCACTTCATGCTGCGCCTTTCCAAGCAACTCCTGTTTCTTGGTCGGGATATGCATATTGTCGATGCAGATCGAAATGCCTGCCCGCGTGGCATAATGGAACCCCATGTCCTTGACCTTGTCGAGGAAGGTGACGGTCTCACGATGTCCGCACTGGCGATATACCGTATCGATAAGCTTCGTCATTTCCTTCTTAGTCATGAGCTTGTTCGCGTTGGCGAACGGCATGTCGGCAGGAAGCACTTCCGATAGAATGACTCGCCCGACCGTGGTCTGAACGAGCGCGCCCTCGACCCGTACCTTGATCCGTGCATGCACTTCTAAGGCTTCCGAGTCGAATGCAATGCGCACTTCTTCCGGCGAGCCGAATAGTTTGCCCTCGCCCTTGCAGCCGCCACGCTCCTTCGTCAGCCAATAACAACCGAGCACCATGTCTTGCGACGGCACCGCAATCGGTTTGCCGTTCGCAGGCGAGAGGATGTTATTGATCGACATCATCAGCACGCGTGCCTCGACCTGCGCTTCAACCGACAGCGGAACGTGGACCGCCATCTGGTCTCCGTCGAAGTCGGCGTTGAACGCGGCGCAGACCAGCGGATGTAGCCGAATAGCCTTGCCTTCGACCAAAACAGGATCAAATGCCTGAATACCGAGACGGTGCAACGTCGGTGCACGGTTCAGGAGTACCGGATGTTCGCGGATGACCTCATCCAGTACATCCCACACTTCCGGCCGTTCTTTTTCAACCAAACGCTTGGCACTCTTGATCGTCGTCGCTGCGCCTCGCTCCTCCAGCTTGTGGAAGATAAAGGGCTTGAAGAGTTCGAGCGCCATCTTCTTGGGCAAACCGCATTGATGCAAGCGAAGCTCCGGTCCCACGACAATGACCGTTCGGCCAGAGTAATCGACCCGTTTACCGAGCAGATTCTGACGAAAACGCCCCTGCTTCCCCTTCAGCATGTCGCTCAATGACTTGAGCGGCCGCTTATTCGGTCCACGAATCGCACGGCCACGACGGCCGTTATCGAAAAGGGCATCGACCGCTTCCTGCAACATCCGCATTTCGTTTCGGATAATCACGCCCGGCGCCTTCAACTCGATCAGTCGCTTCAAACGATTGTTTCGATTGATCACGCGGCGGTACAGATCGTTCAGGTCCGATGTCGCAAAACGCCCGCCGTCTAGCGGCACAAGTGGGCGCAACTCAGGAGGCAACACCGGGATGACATCCATGATCATCCACTCAGGCATGTTCCCGGATTTTCGGAAGGCCTCAATAACTTTGAGTTGCTTCGCGTATTTCTTCTTCAATGCCGCGGAAGCTGACGTCTTCGCCTTGGCCTTGATCTCATCCCACTTGGCAGTGATATCGATCTTGCGAAGCAACTCACGAATAGCATCGGCACCGATACCGACCTTGTAAGAACCGGGGCTGTATTCAGATTGGAGCGAGCGAAGCTTTTCCTCTGAGACCAGCTCCTTCTCCGTCAAGTCAGTCGATCCTGGATCGACACAGACATAGCTCTCGAAATAGAGGATCCGCTCCAGCCCCTTCAAGCTCATGTCGAGCAAGGTTCCGATCCGGCTCGGCACACCCTTGAGGAACCAAATGTGTGCCACCGGCGCCGCGAGCTCGATATGGCCCATGCGTTCTCGGCGGACTTTGGACTGAATGACCTCGACTCCGCACTTGTCGCAGACGATTCCGCGGTGCTTCATCCGCTTATACTTACCGCAGTTGCATTCCCAATCCTTGATCGGACCGAAAATCTTCGCACAAAACAGTCCGTCTTTTTCTGGTTTAAACGACCGGTAATTGATGGTCTCCGGCTTCTTCACTTCGCCGTACGACCACGACCGAATCTTTTCGGGTGACGCGATCTTGATCCGCATCGAATCGAATGAAACCGCATCGCGCGGCTTCTCAAATAATGTATAGACGCCTTCCAAAGTAGTGACCTCCTCTGATGCCAGCCGCACAGGCCGGCACACAAATGGGTTAGTCTTGCGACTTAACCAGTTCGACGTCGAGCCCTAAACTCTGCAACTCTTTGACTAAGACGTTAAACGACTCGGGCAATCCAGGCTCCAGGAATGGCTCACCCTTCACGATCGCTTCGTACATCCGAGACCGACCCGGCACGTCGTCAGACTTCACCGTCAAGAACTCTTGCAGCGTAGACGCGGCACCGTAAGCCTGCAACGCCCAGACTTCCATTTCCCCCAACCGCTGGCCGCCGAATTGCGCCTTACCACCAAGCGGCTGCTGCGTGACAAGTGAATAGGGACCAATCGACCGGGCGTGAATCTTGTCGTCCACCAAGTGGTGCAACTTCAAGACATACATGTAGCCGACCGTCACCGGACTGCCGAACATTTCACCGGTTCGACCGTCCATCAGCATCGTTTGCCCGCTGGGCGGAAGACCTGCCTTCTTGAGCAAATCCTTAATTTCTGTTTCTGACGCTCCGTCGAACACCGGGCTCGCGACCTTGATCCCCAGCGCCTTGGCAGCCCAGCCTAGGTGAGTCTCGAGGATCTGACCGACGTTCATACGTGACGGCACACCGAGCGGATTCAGCACGATTTCCACGGGCGTCCCATCCGGCAAGCAAGGCATGTCCTCTTCGGGCAACACCCGGGAGACCACACCCTTATTTCCATGCCGCCCGGCCATTTTGTCGCCGACCTGAATCTTGCGCTTCATCGAGACATAGACCTTGACGAGCTTGATCACGCCAGGCGGCAATTCATCGCCCCGCTTCAGGCGCCCGACCTTCTCGTCATACAGCGTCTGTAAAATCTCGATCTGTTCCTTCGCCCGTCGCTCGACATCTTCCAGCTCTTTTTGCTCATCCGGATCGCTCAGAATGATGTACCGGACCGTCTCGTCCGGCAGCCGCTTGAGAATCTCTGCGGTCAGCTTGCCCTTCTTCTTCAGAATGACATCGCCGCTCTCAGGATCCATCAAGTCACGACCGACCACTTTCCCAAGCAGGAGCTTTCGGATCTTCTTCGTTTTCTCTTCATCGATGATAC
>JANYAJ010000276.1 GCA_025361385.1 Nitrospira sp. | reverse complement strand
ACAAAATCCTCGACCAACAACCTCGGAATCCCGAGGCGCACCGTGGGCAGGCGAAAGCCTATGCATGGCTGGGTAATAACGATCTGGCTCTCTACCACGCGAATCTGGCACGGCAGTCTGCGAGACGGGAGCCCGGCGATCTGACTACCCTACGCCAAGACATGCTCAAGGGACGCGAGCCGGCGATTGAAGGCGTGGTCGGAGTACTCGCCCAACCGGAGAAACCGTTCGAGCTCTATGGGTTTCGGATCGGATCGCGCGGCAAAATCGATTTGACGCCGTTTACCACCACGACTCTCGAAGTCGGCGCCGAAAACTTCTGGAGTTCCAAGGAACAGCTAGCGGGCAGCTACGTCTCCTTGGCCAATCAGGTTCGATTCAATCCTTCGAATCGTGTCGACGCGATTCTGGAATACCACGGAGCCCCCCGCGGAGACGGGCTCGCGTACAAATTCGAATATGCGCATGAAGGGCAGTCCTTCTCGATCCGTCCTGGCGTGAAGCGCGAATTCAAATATGACTCGTTCGCCTCGCTGGCCGGCTCCCGCAGCTCAGGCCAACTCTTAGGCCTCGCTCGCTCGACCCTGTTCTACAGCACGGTCTCCTTCGATGCGGGCTCGGTTCGCGTGGACGTCACGCCCTTCGCCGGGTGGGTGACGTCTGAGCGCTTGAGTTCAAACGACCAGGTTGGACTCGACCTTAAGACCTCGTTGCCTCTGTGGAAAACAGAACATTGGGACCTCTCGGCTGAGTATCTCTTCTACCTGACTCACTATGGAGAAAATCAGAGCGGATTTGTCCCCAGCGCGAGGGAGCCCTTGCCGGGTGGATACTTCAGCCCCCAAGTGTTCGTGAATCAAATTCCACGGCTGGCAGCCATCTACACGATGGAGAACAAGGATGAATTCACGTTTGCCGCAGGCCCGGCGATCCAATATATCGACGAATCGACGCAATCGTCGGCTTTTCGTATCGGAGGCGATGCCCATGCCTCCTACACCAATCGCCTCTCGAAAGTGTGGTTGCTGAAACTGATGGCCGACTATACCCAGATCGCTAATATCTACACCCGCACCCAGTTCAACGGCCTCTTGGTCTACACCTTCAACTAAACTGAGGAGCAAAGATTTTTCTCAATGGACAACCTGGCAATCGCCATACGCAGGATAGAATTCTGGCCGGTAGATGTGCCCATCACCGACCCCTTCGTGGTTGCCACCGGCGCACGAACGGTAGCCGAGAATGTTTTCTTGCGAGTCACATTGGCCAATGGCGCACAGGGTTATGGGGAAGCGGCACCGTTCCCGGAAGTCGGAGGGGAAACTCGTGCAAACTGCCTGACGTCCCTGCTCCAACTCAGCAAGGCAATTCTTGGCCGCTCAGCCTCCGACTATAAACAGATCGGACAGAATCTAGCTGAACAGGCGCCTGCTCATCCTGCCGCCCGCTGTGGGCTTGAAACCGCGGTGATCGATGCCTACTGCCGCGCAGCGCAGATCCCGATGTGGCAGCTCTGGGGTGGCGCAGACCTAAGAGCGAGAGAGACCGACATCACCATTCCTATCACCGACCTCGACAAGACCGTCACCCTCGCGCGCGGCTGGCACGAGAAGGGATTTCGCCTTTTCAAAATGAAGGTCGGCAAGGATGTCGAAGAGGACATTCGACGGCTCGCAGCCGTGCACCGCACGCTCCCTGGTATTTCGTTCATTGGCGACGGCAACCAGGGATTCTCGCGTCAGGATTGTCTGACCTTCGCACGAGGAGTGAAGACATTCGGCGGGACGATGGTGCTGCTTGAACAGCCGGTCGTACGGGATGACCTCGACAGCATGGCGGCAATCCGTCGAGAAACCGGCATTCCCGTCGCGGCGGATGAATCGGTCCGCTCGCTCGCGGACGCGCAAGAGGTCGTCGCCCGAGGCGCGGCGGACTACATCAAGATCAAGATCAAGATCATGAAAACCGGCGTTGCCGAAGCCCTGGAGATTGCCTCCTTCACCACAGCGTCCGGACTCAAACTGATGATCGGCGGGATGGTCGAAACACGGGTAGCCATGGGCTGTTCGTTCAGCCTAGTCCTGGGCCTCGGCGGCTTCGAGGTGCTCGACCTCGATACTCCGTTGCTGCTGGCCAACGATCCCGTTACAAGCGGCTACCGATATGACGGACCATGTCTGCAACCCTGGTCAAGATCCGGCCTCGACATGACAGTAGAACCGTCCCAGAACACCACGACTATCGAATAGATTACGCGGTCGCTTCGTCGCACTTCTTACAGTTCAATGTTTCGCCAAGATGCTGGCTTCGGCCTTCTTCAGTGAGGACCCATGGCCGACTTGTCATCGGTGGTTGGTGACGCACATGTTGTCCATGACCACATTGAAGATCGGCCACCCAATCGTTATATTCGTCCAGATGATAGCCCACAATAGGTTGCTGCATACACAAACCACCCTTCTAGCATTTCCATCGGCTGCTCAAAGCTGCTCCTTCGAGTGACCGCATGCTAACACGAACGAAAGAGGACGCGAGATGAGTCAGTCTACGGCGAAGATCGGCTTCGTGGGAGTCGGACGGATGGGGGCCAACATGGCCCGGCGCTTGAAGGATCAACAGGAAGCCCTCATCGCTCTGTACGATCGGGATCGAAGCACCGCCACCGACATCGCGACCGAACTGGGCTGTGACGCGGCTGATACTCCTGCCCGCGTTGCAGAACTCACCGACATCATTTTCACGGTCGTATCCGACGACGCAGCGATGCGACAGATCTTTTCCCCGACCGGCACAGAGAGTCTTCTTCTGCACGCCAAGGATCGGCTCTTCATCAACTGCGCTACACTTTCGCCAGATGTGCACATCGAGATTGACGCGCTGGTGACGCAACGTGGAGGCCGAACTCTGGAGGCCTGTATGGCCAGTAGCATCACACAGGCCCGCCAAGGCACGCTCTATCTCATGTGCGGCGGACGGCAGGATGTGTTCGAGTCAGTGAAGCCGCTCTTGAACAAGTTGAGCGCACACTTGCGCTATGTCGGATCGGCAGGAGAAGCCGCGAAGGTCAAAGCCCTCGTCAACATGGTGATGAACTGCAATACGGCCGCACTCGCGGAAGGGCTTGGGCTTGGAGCCGCGCTCGGCCTCGACCTGACGATGGTGCGGGAGATCTTCGCCCAGACAGGAGCCGCATCGCGCGTCTTGGAGACGGACGGTGAGGATATGCAGAATCGCGCCCATGACTGCTACTTCTCGGCTGCCCATGCGGCCAAGGACTCGGGCATCGCCCTGGCCTTAGCGAAGACCGCAGGGATCACGCTCCCGTTGGCCCACGCGACCTACGAGCAATATCAGCGGCTGCTCACACTCGGCAAAGGCGAGTTGGACAAGTCCGCCGTCTCTGAACTCACCTTCAAAGATCGCCACTCATACTAATGCCAAGAGGGGCTTCGAGAAGGCGATATGTATGATGGATAACGCTATCGTCCTGCGGTGGGACAAAAACGTACGGCTGGGCAAGAGGAAAAGACGCTGCCGGAGGAAAATTGGCTTACGCACGACGTCTCAGTAGCGTTGATTGATCACGACACGGCCGCATTCTTGGCATCGCGAGCTGCCTCCCCCACCAGACCATTCAGGCTCGTTATTGCCGGACATCCCGCCGCCGACAGAAATGGTCGTGGCCTCGCCAGACATCATTGTCCCCGCATTGCCCAGATACCGCACCGTCGCAAACATGCCAATTTCGCTCACGGGAACTCGGTCCACCTGCACGGCCCCATCACGATAGCTCGTCAGAAGCCAGGAGTCAGTCGCTGACGCCGTGACCGGCAATGCACGAACCTGATAGCTGATTTTGTCTGTATCGGCTCCCTTCCGGACTTCTGGGGTGTAATACTTCAACGCCCCGGTCATGGCAAATCCCAAATCGGTCAGGTTGTCTGTGTAGCC
Organism: Nitrospira sp.; assembly: GCA_025361385.1. GTDB lineage: Bacteria > Nitrospirota > Nitrospiria > Nitrospirales > Nitrospiraceae > Palsa-1315. Next base: position 2,363 of record JANYAJ010000276.1, on the reverse strand, counting down.
ATGATTCGAGGTGTGATAGAGATACTCCAACCGTTCGATCTCATGAACCACGATCTCACCTTCAACAGACTTTGCCTTGGTCACAAAATGACTGTACGAAACGGTGGCAAGGGACACGAGGATCCCAATGATGGCCACCACGATCATCAACTCGATCACGGTAAAGCCGTCGGGGCTCTGCATGCGAGGGTGCCGAGACAGGTTCATCATCGTCATTCGTGAGGCGGTCCGATCTCAAATCGGCGTAACGCAGCTTGAATGAGATCCAACGCCTCTGTTGTCGTCTGTAATTGGCGGAATACCTCCGACCCTCCCATACCCTGAGCTAAAAGAGTCTTCGTCGCGCCATCGACGGCGGCCCGAGCGCGAGACGATTCCTCTTGCACCGTCTCGACTCCCTGCCCAACTTGACTCCAGCCTTGATTGAGCAGCTGAGCCAGATCCGTCAACCGGTCTGCCTCCCGAAACTGAAGTCGATGCGATACCATTCCGGATGCCCAGGCGCTGGCACTCTGGCCCAAGCGTTCGAGCGCATCGGCAATGCGACGCGTCACCAGCAAGCTGAATAGAATAGCCCCCAGAAAAAACACGGGGATGGCAACCCACACCGTGTCGCTCAGCAACAGCAGCTGACTCGCGGCGACCTGGCGATCCGTCAATGGCGCATCTGATAAGAGCGTAATGGCGGGCAGGACATAGGGCCCGCAAAAGGCCAGCACGAAGAACAGACAGGCGTAGAGCGCCATACTCACCGCAACCTTGAACGTGTAGGCCCTCTGTTCTTTTCGAACAGCCGCCACACTGTGCGCAGAGTTGGAGCTGGATATGCTCAACGCCCCCGTCGTCATAACATCCTCCTGGGTCGCTTCTCTGCTGAGTCCACATGCATGGGCCTATACGCCGTCCCTTATGAGATCAAAGCGTACCACCACCTCCTGAAACCACAAGCATTTTATCGACTTACTCGCGGCCGACAAATGGATCTCGGCTAGGCAGCCCCCCCATTCCTTCGGCACCCTGGAGTGCCTTGTTACCGCTTTTCAAAGGGGAGTTCTGACCGTTGGCTAGAAGAAAAGTAGGCCCACTGCTTCTGCTCGTTCTCATCGAAACTACCGAGGAAGGTCACGTAGCGATCAAGGGTGCGGAATTCGGCAAGTGTGATCGTACAATGCAAAGAATCGATCACGCGGGCATCGAACTGGCCCACCACATACAGCAGACCCGTTCGCGTGCGATAGAGGTTTCGTCGGCTCGCATACCCGGTGTTGGGGAATAGGTCATCCTCGATGGAGCAACCTCCCGGCCCGACGAGCGTGAGTCGAAGATCGTGCCGGGAGAGGAATGGATTCGTGGCGACTCTGGTAATCGTCAGGCGCACCTGATCTGCAGGAAACTCGACTGCAGCCGGCGCAGGCACATCGCTATTGCAGGCGGCAAGAAAGAGCAGCAGGCTCACAACGCAACTTGCTCTGTACTCCCTATTCACTTTACCGCAGGAACTTTCGGCGCAGCGCCGATCGCATCCAGGCCGGCCTGAGCACAGGCATCGTCAAGCTGTGCACCTGGCGCTCCGCCGACCCCAATTCCACCAACGACCTCGCCGGCAATCTCAATTGGCAACCCACCCCCAAGGATGATGACCTGATCGTTCATCTCGCGAAGCGCTTGCAAGGTCGGCACCTTGTTGATCAGCTCCGCTAACTCGGTCGTCGGGCGACGAAGGCTGGCCGCGGTATAGGCCTTCTTCCTGCTGCTATCGATCGTATGAGGCCCGGCTCCATCCGCGCGGCTCATGGCGCGAAGCACACCGGCGCGATCCACGACCGACACACTTACCTTATAGCCATCTTTTTTACAGGCTTCCAACGAAGCCTGGATCGCCTTAGTCGCTAAACCTACCGGCAAAACCGTCTCTTTAGGCAACTCATCGGAAGCCGGCGCCAGACAAGGCATCAGCATCACGAATGCCGCCACGGTCATGAGTCGAGCAACTACAGAACGCCGATGAGACAGATACAGAGGTGCCATGATTCTCTCTCCAGGTGATTACGGGAACATGTGCGGTAAGAAGCGTACGAAGGCGCGAGAGGTCTGTCAAGATGGCGGCGTGTATATATGGGGATTCAGGCGATGGAGCGCGCGGTCGTCAGCTCCAGACGACGCGCTCTTGATTGAGGAGGTAATCGATCACTTCGATGCTATTGCGCATTTGGATCTGCGCCTTTTCTGACATAGGGAGGACGGCACCAACTAGCTTGCCCGATTCGACGTCGTCGAGCGACGGGATCCCGTCAAATCCACCCTTCTCAAGCTCTTGTCGGTAACTTGCCACGGTCGCCTCCAGTTTCTCTGAACCAATGAAC
>JANYAJ010000335.1 GCA_025361385.1 Nitrospira sp. | reverse complement strand
CAGTAGTCCGTCTCTTGCGTGGCACAACGAAGCCCTTGTTTATCGTGATTAATAAGATCGACACGCCCAAGGTCGAACCCCTCGTAGCGGATTTCTATCAATTGGGCAAGGAAACGCTCTATCCTATCTCTGCAGAACATGGCATCGGCGTGTCCGACCTCCTGGACGCGCTCTATCCGCTCCTCCCGGTCCCTGATGAAAACCCTGAGAAAACGACGATGCCCCGCATTGCCGTCGTGGGGCGACCGAATGTCGGCAAATCCACGCTGGTGAATGCCGTGCTCGGGGAAGACCGGGTGGTCGTCAGCGATGTGCCGGGGACCACCAGAGATTCGATCGACTCAATCGCTCTCCATCAAGGACGGAATTATCTTTTCACCGATACAGCCGGAATTCGTCGGCGAGGAAAAATCGATCGGGGGATCGAAGGCTACAGCGTGGTCCGATCGCACCTGGCTATCGGACGGTCCGACCTCGGTGTCTTACTCCTTGACGCCACGGAAGGGGTCACTGAACAGGACACCAAGATTGCCGGGATCATCATCAAGCAAGGACGAGCCTGTTTCCTCCTCGTCAATAAATGGGACCTCCGGGAAGGCGACAGCCAGGCCCGGCAGGAAGTCGAACAGGAACTGCATCGGCGCTTTCCCTTCCTGACATGGGCACCGGTCCTCTTCGCCTCCGCAGCGCATCCCGATTCGCTTGGCCAGCTCTTTCCGACCATCGATCGGGTGTTCGCGGCTTTCTCAAAACGGATCCCGACCGGCGCCTTGAACAAGTTCCTCCAGGAGATTCTCACCACCCACCCCCTGCCGGTGCGGAAAGGCAAACCGACGAAAATTACGAAATCTGCCTTCATGACCCAGGTCGCGATACAACCACCCGTCTTCGCGTTGTTTGTCGGGCACCCAGACAATATCACGCCCTCCTATCTCCGCTTTCTCGAAAACCAAGTCCGCGAGGAATATGGATTCGAGGGAACCCCGATTCGCCTATTGGTTCGCAAGAAATAGCTGGTTCAATTTCCGCCACCACCATACCCTCTTTGTGCGCCACCCGACTCTGAACATCACGTTGTGATCGGTATTCGTAGGATAGTCACGCTTCCTAGAGCCCTGCCAGAGGTGCAACTCTTGCACAGTCCTGAAGCATTTCCCCGAAAGGATGCCTGTGTCACCACTACTTCCGGAAAGCCCGCTTCAGTTCCTACCAGATGATGTCTTGACGGCGAACGAGGCAGTCTCACAGGGAACAGATACGATGCCACAATCCCTCCTCTCTTCCCCGGACTCGGGCATGATCGTGTTTTCCTCATCCGCTCGCATCCTGCATATGAATGGACCGGCTCGTGCACTGATGGCCTTGTTCGGTGACTCCCATGAGCTCTGGCCGCAAATGGCGCCTGAATCCATGCCGTCCTTCCTCACGGAATTCTGTCGCGACGTACTGGCACAACTCCACCGCCGAGCCGAGACTGAGGACTGGGCACAGTTTGAGATGCGCCGCATTTGTCACATGGTCACGCCATCACTCCTGCTCAGAGGATTCGGGGTACCATACTCAGCCGGTCATGAACTCCGGATTATCCTGACCCTCGACCCATTGCTCTCCCTCCCTCACCATGGCAACAGTCCCGTACATCTCCAACCCTTTGCCCCGATGCCCACCGATCTCTCACGCACCGATGCATGAGGACCGCACCGGTCCGGCATCTGAGATAATGGCATTACCTTGACTCCCCGAAGACATCATGTTATTCGCACAAGGTGACGATGCATCGCAGAGGGACACACTTCAGATGATTGGAATCTGCCATCCATCTCTTCGAAGGCTTCAGCACTATATCCGTGACACGTTCTACGCCGGTGTCATCGTTGGCACCCTCCTGGGCCCCGTCCATGCAGAGGAATCACCGGCCACTACTGCGATGACCTCGCCCACGGTCGCTGATGCCCCAGCTGCGGGTGAACCAACCACCATCGATCCCTCGGTCACGTTGCGCGGCTCCGTCTGGCGAACCAAAGCCGGAATCGTCTTTCTCAAGACCCCGATCGGACTGCTGACCCTTAGTTCCACGACAACATTGAAGGATCTCAAGGCCTCACAGGTCGTGACCTTTTGGGTGCATGGGCGCCATACCGTCGTCGAGATCCGAAAAAGGGCTGACGGATCGTTAGTCCATCGCTATCTCAGCGGGCCCATGACATCCGGAACTGGTGATCCAAAAACATTCCAATGGTGGGGGCCCGACGGTGACCTGACCGTCCAGCTCGGCGCAGAGGACGAGCGGCTTTCGAGCTATCACGAGGGAGATCTGCTGACCGTCGAAGTCGACGACGCCAATAGCCTCCGAGGAGTCCACGACCTGCAGTTCGATCTCCAAATCAGCCAAGCCCCGCCGACCGGCGCCGATGTGCAGCTGCTCCTCTCGGGAACTGTGACCAAGCTCAAATCCAACTTCGTCTTTATTCGTACTCCCATCGGCCTGGTCATGCTCAATTCAAAGATCGGAGTGCCTCACGTGAAGGTGGGGCAGCCGTTGACCCTTCGTATCGACCATGAGCATGTCACCGTCACGCTCCCCTCGACAAAATCCGCAACTCCACGCCCCGGCTCGGCAACCATCCGCTGACCCTCGGCCTTTGTACCATTCGGCCTTGCCCAAATATCTGAACGCTGAGCTCTGAGCGATGAGCGCTGACGTGAGTATTTTTTATGCACCGTTCAGCGTTTCCCGGTTGGCGGCCTGTTCAGCATCCAGCCAAGTTGGCTTGACAGGCCTCAGCCAAGCCCCTAGACTCCGCGCCAACCATGCGCACCCCCGCTCCAAAGACGTCTCTTCAACACCCGGCCATGCAAGAGCCTGACGGATTTGATAAGCTCTATCGAGACCATGTCGACCTCATCTATCGATATGCACACCGGTTATGCGGCGAAACGGAGTCGGCCAAGGATCTCGTACAAGAGACCTTTCTCAATGCCTACCGGGGACTCAAAGATTTTCGCGGCGAGGCCCGGGTTTCCACCTGGCTCTATACCATCGCCTCACGGGCCTGCATACGGATGCGGCGGAAGCGCAAAGGGGAACCCCAGCACGAGCTATCGCTTGAAGATTTCGTGCCCACATCGGAAGGAGAGTTTCACCTTCAGATCCCCGTGGAAGGTCTCAGTCCCGAAGAAGCGCTGCAGAACAAAGAGCTCCGGCAGGCCCTCGACCAGGCGATCGACAAATTGCCTAAAAAATATCGGATGGCCCTCGTGCTTCGCGATATGGAAGGGTTGAGCGCCAAAGAGGTGGGATCCATCATGGGTTTGAACGAACGAGCCGTCAAATCACGATTACACCGGGCCCGCTTATTTGTGCGGCGGGAACTCAGCGCCCGCGGCATCACCAACCACGATGACCACAAGTCGGGAGGCTTGGGCTCATGACCAAGAAACAAACAGCAGCGCCAAAAAAACAGTCCAAGCCATTGTCTCACCGCCATACGCCAGGCCAAGGCCATTGCATGGATCTTCTCCGGCAATTGTCCGCCTATATCGACGACGAACTCCCGTCCGACATTTGCCGGGAAATACGCACACACCTGGGTGCCTGTCCGAACTGCGAAGTCTTCATCGCCTCGCTTCGGCAGACCGTCACACTCTGCCGACATCGCCCGGTCCCGCCGTTGAAGTCCAGCGACCGTGTGAGCATGCGCCGGGCGATCCTCGACGCCGCCAAGGCGTAGTAAAAGCAACGACTTTTTCAACAGCCTACCGCGGTGAATCGGCTTCCCTGTCCCCTTTCAGATCCTTCCAGCTGCATGGTACAGTACCGACTTCTTCTCGACCTTTATCCTAGGGGAGCGTACGACATGATGCGCCTGCAGATCCTCCAACATCGCCGATTCACGACCCTGTTTCTTGCTGGAACCCTGTCGATGGTCACGGGCATGACCGTAATCGAGACCCCATCGGCATCCGCTGCAACTGCGAAAAAATCGAAGCAGGCTGCCACTGCTGCTGAAACGACGGCTCAGCGTTACGCCGAAGCCATGGGCACGGGCAATACCGTCGTCGTGGGCCAACTCGACTTCGCCTGTCAGTATCCCCTCGTGGCCGCGTCTCCCAAGGGCATCAAGACCTATCCGGCCGACTCCGATCCCCTCTACGACTCCTGCTGGCAAGGTCTAAAAACCGCCCATGCGCCTACCTTGGTCCGAAGCGATGTGGGCATGGAGGTCTTGTGGCCCAGTAATGGCGACCTGACATTTTTCAGTGAAGAGCTCAACCGCTACCCTGCCTCGGCCTTCGTGACCGACTCACTGGGCCTGACGCCTCCGGGAACCGGGTTCCATACTCACATTGTCGGCAGTACACAAATCCCCTCGGCCTCGTTCCGCCTTCGGCCGAATGGCCCGGTCGTGGCAGTGCCGACCACCTTGGTTAAGTTAGCCATCAGCTACCAGGATCCCCTGACCGCTCCGTTGACCTACGCATCCGGTTCGGTCAAATGGACGAATACGATCAAGCGGACTAGACGCGGGCTGAAAGACATCACGCTCCAATGGGTCGTCCTCTCCGGCCTGAAGAAACATGGCTTCGCAGGCGACATGGCGGTCGTGAACCTTCCCGTGACCAGCGGCGCCATCGCCGGGAGCGGCATCCGGGAAAAAATTCCGTTCCTCACCGAAACGAGCCGCGCCCTCCCGGACTCGCAAGTCTGGTGGGGGCCGACGGATCTTCCCGGTCTCTTGACCGCCGCGGCGGCTCGCGCCGCGACCTTTCCAGAGCTGCGCGACCGCGTCGCCATGTTGAATCGTGTGCTGATCATCGACCCGAACCACACCGAAGCCCTCATGGTGCTGAGCCGACACCTCTATGCCGTCATCCTGCGCGAGGCTATTCCCTTTCACAAACTCATGGTGAAGGATCCGGCGCTGGCCTTGGTGGTCAATGAACATTTCTGGAACATCTACGCCCAGGCTGTGCGCATAGACCTCTCGCTGGGAATGGAGATGGGCGGGTTCGACAAACCGACGACGGCCGACTATCTCTACCGCATGCTCTCGGCCATGAGGACCCTGGCGGATGTCCATCCGGAACAACTCGATAACCTGTTCCGGCTAGGCGTGGCCCTGCGCTGGAATCTCGACCAAGAAGCCTCGATCGAAACCCATCAATCCCTGGTGAAAGCCATTCCGCCCGAGCGACGAGCCGGCAGAGCCGAAGCCCTGCTCCAACTGGCCTGGTCCCGCATCAACAAAGTAGCCTGGAACCGCATCTTCGACGACTCGGATATTCGGACCGCCTATCAGGACGCCGACGCAGCACTCGCAACCGCCGACCTGCCGCTCGATAAATTCATGGCTGAATACACCAAGGCTTACAGCTTGCTGTTCACCCCGGACCGGGACAATCGGGCGCTCTTGGAGCGGCTGACAGAAGCCAAGAAATGGTTTGCTGAAATTCCCGGGCAGACGCCAGACATCTGGAATTTCTTTATCGGAGCAGAGTCGTTGAAAGCGGTCCTAGATGCAGATCCGATATTTCAGCCGTTGCTCGCCGCCACAGAGCCGACGAAAGGCTAGTGCGCCAGCTTCCGGCACTGGTATGATTCGGGAGGAGCTAGGGACTGACAAGGGAAAATGAATCTGGCTTGATGGGTTTATGCCAAAGCCGCTCAAGAATACCAAGCAGAACCCTACCGACCCAAACCTGCTTGCTAGGTCGGCTGTTGAAGCTGATTGTCCCTTTCTTGAGAAGAATATCCACCTTGAGTTCTAACTCCAAGTGCAACACTTCAAGCCCAGATGGGCTACGGTGTTGCCCTGCGAACGAGATTCTATAAACACCTGAGTGCCGAAGAACGTGAGACCTTGAGCCTGGGCCTGGCCCACGGCCATTCGTTGCGGA
>JANYAJ010000311.1 GCA_025361385.1 Nitrospira sp. | reverse complement strand
TCTATGCCAACCGCGAACTCGTCACGCGCAATGCCTATGGATTCGACAGCACGATGTACCACGAATTCGAAGCCGCGTTCGAATATGAAGAAACGGCGGATCAGCTCAAAGCGGTCGAGGACATTACCCGCGACATGGAGTCCAGCAAACCGATGGACCGATTGGTCTGCGGCGACGTGGGGTACGGAAAAACGGAAGTGGCCATGCGAGCGGCCTTCAAAGCCGTGGAGGCCAATCGCCAAGTCGCCGTGCTCGTGCCCACAACCCTCCTGGCCCACCAACATTACGACAACTTCTCGGAACGGTTCGCTCCGTTCCCGGCTCGCGTGGCCCTGCTCTCCCGTTTCCAATCACCGAAAGAGGCCAAAGCCATTCTCAAAGACGTGGCAGCCGGGGACGTCGACGTGATCATCGGAACCCACCGGCTCGTCCAGAAAGATGTGCTGTTCCGCGACCTGGGTCTTGTGATCATCGATGAAGAACAATGGTTCGGCGTCAAACATAAGGAGCGATTGAAACAACTCCGCACCCAGGTCGACGTCTTGACACTCACGGCCACCCCGATTCCCCGCACCTTGCAAATGGCCATGGCAAGCGTGCGCGATCTCTCCATCATCGAAACCCCGCCGGCAGGCCGCCTCGCCATTCGCACACAGGTGGTCCGATTCAGCGACACACTCGTTCGAGAGGCGATCTTACGAGAGCTGGGACGGGGCGGGCAGGTCTACTTCGTCCATAACCGGGTCGAGACCATGGAAAAGACGGGAGCCTGGCTCCACCAATTGGTGCCGGATGCGCGCATCGTGATGGCCCATGGGCAGATGAACGCGAAACCGCTCGAAGCCGTGATGCTGAAATTCTTCCGACGGGAAGCCGACGTGTTGATCGCCTCGGCCATTATCCAATCGGGCATCGATGTGCCCCATGCCAACACGATCATCATCAATCGTGCCGACATGTTCGGCCTTGCGCAGCTCTACCAACTGCGCGGACGGGTGGGCCGGAGCGGCGATCAAGCCTACGCCTACTTCCTGGTGCCCGACGAGGGACAACTGAGCGAGGACGCACAGAAACGCCTGACCGTAATTCAGCAATTTACCGAACTGGGAGCCGGCTTCCGTATCGCCGCAGCGGATATGGAAATTCGAGGCGCCGGCAATCTCCTTGGCAAGCAGCAGTCGGGACATATCGCCGCCATCGGACTCGACCTCTACATGCAAATGGTGGAACAGGCCGTCCAGCGCCTCAGGGGCCAGGTGGTGGAAGAAGAGCCGGATCCCGTGCTCCGGCTCAACATCTCCGCCTTCATCCCGGATGCCTATGTCGCCGATCCTCATCAGCGCCTCTCCTGTTACAAACGGCTATCGTCCTGCACTCAAGTCGGAGACCTCGCGTTACTGCATGGTGAAATCCAGGATCGGTACGGACTGGCCCCGGACCCTGTCGAGCGGCTGTTCGAAGTCATGCAGGTGCGGCTCCAGGCCAAAGCGTTGCGCCTGGCTGCCATTGAACTCAAGTCTCACTCCGTCGTTGTGACACTCGACGCCAAGAGCAAGGTCTCAAGCTAGGCGATTCACCGGATGATGGACCGGTACAAGAAACGCGTCTGCTTCCTGTCTCCCCTCTCGTTCGAGCTCCAAATGCCGCACCAGGATTGGCCTTCCATCTTTCGAGAACTCACCGCAACCTTGCAAAGCCTGGGAGTCTGTGATACCAACACAGCAGTGCCCCCGCGTCCATCTCGCTAACAAGGTCTTGTGCACCTATGATTCGATCATCGAACGGCTCCATCAACGTCGTCGCTGTCCGCCTCGTCTGCCTGCTCGCCGGCGCCATCGGCAGCGGCCTCGTCTTGCTGACCAGCTGTACGCCTCCACCAGAGGAAAGCGTGTTGGCCCTCGTCAATGGCCGCCAGATCACGCAGAACGAATTCGAAACACGCTGGGGAGAACTGGCCGAGGCGACCAGGGCGCGGTACGAGAAAGATGGAGGGAAACGCCGCTTCCTCGACGAACTCATCACCCGTGAGCTGCTCATGCAGGAGGCACGCAAGCAGGGACTCGATCAGAACGATGCCATCCGCGATCGCGCCCAACGCTACCGGGAACAACTGATTCTCGATGAGCTGCTCAAGGATCGGATCAAAGCCAAGATCGAACTCTCGAAAGAAGAGTTGGATGCCTTCTATGAGAAGCATGCCCACGAACTCCTGACACCCTTGAAAATCCAAGTGTCCCAAATGCTGCTGCCGAATTTCCCTGCTGCCAAGGACCTTGAAAAACAGATCAACCAGGGAGGCGACTTCGCCAAATTTGCGCAGCGCTATTCCATCGACAACAAGACGAAATCCAAGGGAGGCGATCTCGGCCCCTATCGCAAGGACTTGGTCGTTCCGGAAGTGGATGAAGCCATTCATACCCTCAAGCCCGGAATGGTCAGTGCACCGATCAAGACGGATGCCGGCTACTACCTCGTCATGGTCACGGCACTCGACAAGGAAATTATTCAGGCGGACTTAGCCGTCCGAGAGCGGCTCAGACAAGAACTCCTCAACGAAAAACGCCGAAAACGTTTTGACGACGTGATTGCCGATATCCGCACAAAGGCGATCATCCGCCTCGCCGACGCCTCCCGCTACGTGGCCGACGACGTCGGCACACACTGACGCCTCGCGGATCGAGATTGACTGCATTCCAACTCCTCAAGTCCTTCGCAAATCGTGTACAATCTCCCGGAACCTCGTCGGCCAGCCGGTCTCGACGGCACGGGGCGAGCCCCCTATCCATGATCGCATTCCGTTCGTTCATCACGATGGCACCACACTGGTTACGACACACGATCTTCTTCGCGTTTGCACTGATTGCACCGGCCTCCCTTCTTTCGGCCGCGCAGGTGGAAGATCGGATCATTGCGATCGTCAACTC
>JANYAJ010000300.1 GCA_025361385.1 Nitrospira sp. | reverse complement strand
GCTAAATACGCAGGGGCGCCCCCAATAGAGGTTCCGGCCGGTCAACATCACTCAGACCATGGGGGAGCATCATGCTCCCCCATGTATTTTTATAGGGGTGGCATATATGTCAGGACGTGCAAGTGGCTTCGCGACCTGTTTCTTCAGTTCCCTGATTCTGAGTGCCTGTCTGACCGGCACCGCTCCGGCATCAGCCTACGAGGAAATAGCGGTGTCGAACGGGGCCACGGTCACGGGCACCGTGCGATTTGTCGGTGAGCAACCGCAGCCGACGCGATTTGAACTTCGCCGGTATTACGATCGTGCCTACTGCGGCGCCCTCTCGGACGGATCCGGCTATCGGCTCCTTCGGGAAGTGGCGGTTGGCGAACAGCAGGGACTGAAAGACGTGATTGTCACCATCGAGGGAGTGGAAAAGGGGAAGCCCTTCGAGTTTCAGGAGACAAAACTCGAGGCGAATATCTGTCAATTCGTGCCGTTCGTCTCTGTCATGAGAAATGAACATCCGCTGAGCGTGGTCAACTTGGATTCGGTCTCGCATGACCTGCAGTTTTATGAACGGGAACGGGAACACATTTTCATCATGTTTCACCGGCCTGCCCTGACCAAGGCCGGGACCAGCGACATCGTCCGGTTGACCGGGAACCGGCGTGGCATCACCATGCAATGCGGGATGCACCCTTACATGCAGGGGCATGGGCTTGCCGTGGAGAATCCCTACTATGCCATCACCGGAATGGAAGGGACCTTTGCCATCAAAGATCTCCCGCCAGGGTCCTATCGCATCAAGGCCTGGCACCCGACTCTTGGAGAGAAGGAACAAGCAATCACGGTGGCTGACAATGGGACCATGTCGGTTGGCTTTACCTTTGAGGGGAAATAAGCCATGAAGCTGCATCGATATGTGAATGCATTCGCGGTCGCTGTCTCTGTCGCCGCGATGGTTGTGCCCGTTCTCTTTGCCGAAGACACGCCGGCTCCCTCGGTGAGTCGGGTCGAGGTGGTACTGGCCAAGCAGTATAAGAGCCAGGTGGCTACGTTACAGGAGGAATTCGTCCAAGCAGGGTTGACGAATGTTCACTTTCAGTTTGCCAGATTGGGCCAGCCGCCGCAGAACATCGGCCTTGGTCGGGACGTGCCGGCCGAGCGGGCCAGGGAAGTGATTCGTTTGGCTCTCAAGTACAATCTGGGCGTAGGGATTCTCTTGCCTGAACGGCTCTTTCCTCCTCGCTTTGTGACCATTGCCTCATCGAATTACGACGACACGGTCGAGTTTCCCATCAACCAAGCCGCTCTTGCGCAACTGCAGAGCCCCGATCTCACGACAGATGAGTTTCATCGTCTCTATCGTACATTGACCACAACGTCGGCAGAGCCGAAGGGACGGTATTAGGATGGTGAAGGTACGGCCGATTCCGACTCTCAACGCAGGGATGATCGCCGCCATGCTGTTGGGGGCGGTGTCTCCCACGTGGCTTCCACCGCTTGTGACCGGGGAGGTCTCCCTGGCGTCCGAGCTCCCAAGACCGAAGCTGCAAGAAGAGACGGATGGTTTGATCAAGGACGTCGAGGAAATGGTGGCGCACGGGGGGATGGGGGATACCAAAGCGATCGTCCACCACTGTGGTGAGGTCAGTAAACATGCAGAAATAATCCTCAAGTCCCTTCTTCCGACCGATCCGCATGGCAAAGAAGCCCAGCCCTACCTATTGGAGGCGATCAAGCAATGCCGACGGGTTGCGGAATTGGGGGACAGGGTGGATCCGGGGGCGAGTTTGAATCCGGCGATCAAAGCCAGAACGGCCGTGCGTGAAGCCGTCAAACACCTGGCTGCTGTCAGAGAGAGCGGAGCCTAATACTCTCTCGACGTGACGTGGGAAGAGGGCCAGACCAGTTCTTTCCGTCAACGGGTTGCCGATACGTGGCAGCCATGTCCTTCATGGTCAATGTCCGCTGCCGGTCCTTGCAAAATGTTCCCGCAGGCTGTCCATCAGTTTGGTGAGTGCCTGTCGGCGTGCCTCGGTGACCCCATCCCGGTCTTCCAGTCGTGCGGCGGGACCGACCATCTTCGATATTCCTTGGGCCTCTTTCTCCACCAGCTTGGTCTCTCCACGGATATCCCATAAGGAACCTCGCACGAGACAGAGGGCATCGCTCTGGGTGCCGTTGGCAAGGTAGGCTCCGAGGATCGTCCAGTACAATAAGAGGCCCTTGTAGTTGTTGTAGCGGTCGACGGTTGCGGCGCCATCCACGACGAGCAAGAGATCCATGCCGCGCCGCAGAGCGGATTCGCGCAACTGTGTGAACTGGTTCCCTTTGATCGAAGAGAGTTGAATGAGAGAGGCGCTACTGATGAGCCCGTCTCGTTGCAACCCATTGGTCCAGGTCAGTAGGGACGCCCGATCGGCATCGGTCCATTCGAACTCATGGTGAAGGAATC
>JANYAJ010000290.1 GCA_025361385.1 Nitrospira sp. | reverse complement strand
GATTCCTTCGTCACCTTCGCCACATTTTCAATGTCGTTGGCGATTTGCTGCGTGGCCACCGACTGTTCTTCCGAGGCCACTGCGATCTGGCGAATCATATCCGCGCTTTCGGAGACCATTTGCACGATACGCGTCAGGGCTTCGCCGGTCTTGTTGACCAATTCGACGCCGCCGCTGACTTTTTGCGTGCCCTCTTGCATCGAATCGACCGCGCCGCGCGTATCATGTTGAATCTGCCGGATCATATCGCCAATTTCCTTGGTGGCTTTCGTCGTCCGTTCCGCCAACTTGCGGACTTCGTCGGCGACGACAGCAAATCCACGCCCCTGTTCACCGGCTCGGGCGGCTTCGATCGCCGCATTGAGGGCCAGCAAATTAGTCTGGTCCGCGATATCTTCAATGACGCGGACGATTTCACCGATTTGATCGGACGACTTGCCCAGCTCGGCAATGATCGTCGCCGAGTTAGAGACGGCTTCCGACAGGTGTTGCATGCCGGAAATCGTGTCGGCCACCACCGACCCGCCGTTCTTGGCGGTCTGGACCGTCTCTTGCGCCAGCGTGGCGGCTTTCCCGGAATTCTGAGCGACCTGACTCACCGTCGCATTCATTTCCTCCACCGCAGCGGCGGTCTGTGCCGCACGGGAGGTCAGGGTATCGGTGCCCCTGGAGATTTCCTCAGCGGTCGCGGACAGTTCGACCGACGCGGAGGCGACCTTGTCGGTCACATGGGCGACTTTGCCGATCATCTTCTGCAATTTATCGATGAACATATTGAAGTAGCCGCCGAACTGAGCAATTTCATCGTTGCCGTCAGTCGGCACACGCTTCGTTAAATCACCTTCACCCTGGGCAATGTCCTTGGTAATGTTCGCCATCTGAGCCAGCGGCTTGAGGACAATGGTGCGGAGAAGCCAATAGGTTGCTAAGACAAGGGTCAGGATGATCCCCATCAGCAAACCGGCCGTGCTCATCAACGATTTATCGGACGCCGCTTTGCCTTTCGTCATGTTCATGCCGACGGAAAGCACACCCAGGACGTCGCCGACCTGTTTATCGGTGTGGCAGCCGATACAGGTAGACGACGTAGCCTTGTCCACCGATGCCCGACGGAACGTGAGCACCCCGTTGACCTCTTCAATGCGGGAAAAGCTCTCGCTCCCGCCCATAACGGCTCGCACCGCCTCTGTTTCAAACGCGTCCTTCGGAGAGTTGGCCGGATTGATCGGATTTTGGCTGATCATCCTGGCCGTAAAGAGCCCGCTCTTGTTGGCTTCTTCTCCCATTTCTCTGGTGGCGGTTGCCGGAAAGGGAATCGCATCGGGGTTGTTCGCATGGTCCTTTGCCACGACGATATCGCTCCCAGCCTTGCTCTTTTTTATTTTGCCGACATAATTCTGCGCGATGTAAGACCGGGTGATCTGAATCTGGGTTTCGAGCAGTTTCCCGCGCTGTTCCAGCATCCCTGCCATTTTGTCCTGCTCCTGCTGATAAATGATCGTCAGTCCGATGAGTGACATCACCACGGCGATCGCTCCAATCGATATCGCAAACTTCGGTCCGATATTCATGCCCTTCAAGAACGTATTCATAGTACCTCCCACCCTCTCCATTGTGAATGAACGTGACTAATGCCTGTGTGCCCCTTACACCATATTGAGAATTTCTCCCACAACCCCCGACAGCGGAATGACCTTATCCGCGTAGCCTGCTTCCACTACCGCTTTCGGCATGCCGTAGACGATGCAGGATTTTTCGTCCTGGGCGATGGTCCTGCCCTTGGCGGCCTTAATGGCCTTCATGCCTTCCAAACCGTCGTGCCCCATACCGGTCAAGATGACGCCGATGCCCCGTTCTTCGTACACCGAGGCGACCGACTGCATCATGATGTCGGCGGAGGGGGCATGTAGATGATGCTCGAGGTTCGGGCTCAGGGAAATCACGGTGCTGGTGATGGTTCTCCGTTTGACCCGGCATTGCACTCCTCCAGGCGCGATCAAGATCCGCCCGGGCTTGATTTCATCTCCATCGGCGGCTTCCTTCACTTCGAGGCCGCAGAGCGAGTTCATCCGATCGGCAAAGGGCTTGGTGAAGGTCTTCGGCATATGTTGCACGATCACGATCCCCGCTGGAAAATCGGAGGGGAAGGCGGGAAGCACTTCGATCAACGCTTGTGGCCCGCCTGTCGAACAGCCGATGGCCACGATCCGGCTTCCTCGCGTGACGCTGACCGAATGGGAGGTGAGCCCCATCGGACGAGGCGTGACGACGGGACGAGAGGCCCCATTCAAGTTGCGTGCCCGCACTTTGCCGCCCGCTTGGCTGGCGGCAACGATTTTGGCGATTAACTCATCTTGAATGTCGTGGATCTTCATGGCCACGCCATCGAGTTGCTTGGGAATGTAATCGACGGCGCCCAACTCCAGCGCCTTCAAGGTGTCGCCGGCGCCTTCGGTCGTGAGGGAACTGACCATCAACACGGGGACCGGATGTTCGGCCATGATCCGTTTGAGGGCCTCGATGCCATTCATGCCAGGCATCTCGACATCCATGGTCACGACATCCGGCTTGAGCTGGTGCACGAGCTGCAACGCCTCTTCTCCGTTGCGCGCCATGCCGACGATCGCAATGCGGGGATCCTTCGTCAGCATCGACGAGAGGCTCTTCCGCATAAATGTCGAATCGTCGACAATCAGGACTTGAATCGTGTTGACCATACCCGTCGATTCCTTCCGGCAAACATCACACGAACCGCTCTACCACAGGCCTTAACCGCCCGTTTAAATGATGTACTGCATCAATTTTTCCGCGAACATTTTCGGATCGAACTTCGTCACATAATCCGTCGCGCCGACTTGGCGGCCTTTGTCCTGATTGCAGGTTCCCGTCAACGAAGAATGTAGAATAACGGGAAGATGCGCCAACCTCGGATCTGCTCGAATATGCTTCGTCAAGGTGAATCCATCCATGTCCGGCATTTCGATATCGCTCAGCACCAGATTAATCCCGTGTACTTGCGTGGCCCCCTCTTTAACAGCGAGTTCCGCCAGTTGCTGCAGGTAATCCCAGGCCTCTTTCCCGGTCGTCGTTTGGATAAAGGGCACGCCGAGTTTTTCCAATGCCTTCCGGATCTGAGTCCTGGCAACGCTCGAATCGTCCGCAAACAACACACATTTGTTCTTGAGTTCCGGCATCGCGCGAAGCCCGGCAAACACTTCGTCGTCGGGACGCGGACAGATATCGCTGAGTGTTTTCTCGACATCGAGGATCAGCACCATGCGCCCGTTGTCCAGCATCGTCACGGCGGTCACCGCCCCTTTGTTGTTTTCACGGACCAACGCCGGCGGGGTCTTGATCTGCGACCAGGACGTACGAATGATCCGGTCGACGGCCGCGACATGAAAGGCCTGCAAGCTGCCGTTGTATTCGGTAATGATGAGAATGCCGTTTTCTTTCGCTTCGAGTCTGGTGAGGTCGACCTCATGTTCGCCGAGACCGAGGCTGCGCTTGAGCGCGATCACCGGCACCATCGTCCCGCGGATATTGGCCATGCCGACGACGCGGCTGTCCGCTTCAGGAACGCGGGTGAGCTCCGGCAACTTCATCACTTCACGGACTTTGAAGACGTTGATCCCGAAGAGCTCGTTGGTCCCCAGGTGGAACAGCAACAGTTCCATCTGATTGGCGCCGGCGAGCCTGGTCCGCGCATCGATTTCGTTAATAAGTGTGGGCATCTGCGACTCCTTATCCTCAGTGACGCACGCCGGACTAGGCCGCGACTGCGACGGCCTGGTGCCACGCATGGGCATTCTCGACCAACTCGGAAATATCCAGGATCAAGACGACTTTTCCGTCTCCGGTGATGGTGGCGCCTGAAATGCCCTTGATGCTGTCCAGATATTCCCAAATCGACTTGATCACAACTTCTTCTTGGGAACGGAGCTCATCGACCACGACGCCGATCCGCCGGTCGCCCAAGGCCGTCACGACGACATTGAAGCGTTCACGGTTGGGATCGACGGGAATATCGAACTCTTGCGCGAGACGGAGCAACGGCAATACGCGATCGCGCAGATGCAGGACTTCGCGTCCATTGATGGTCTTGATGTCCGATTTGGTAATCCGGACGGCCTCGATGACGGAACTGAGCGGAATGGCAAAGGTGGCACGCTCCACTTCGACCATCAACGCTTGGATGATCGCAATGGTCAGCGGAAGCTTGATGGTGATGAGACTGCCCTTCCCCTGCTCGGACTCGATCTCCACGGTGCCGTTCATCTTGCGGATGTTGGTGCGGACGACGTCCATCCCCACACCGCGTCCGGACACGTCGGTCACGTTTTCAGCCGTGCTGAACCCCGGCAAGAAAATCAGGTTCACGACTTCGCGAGGTTCCATGGCGGACAACTCTGCTTCGCTCACCAGCCCTTTGGAGAGCGCCTTGGCCTTCACTTTGTCGATGGGGATGCCTTTGCCGTCGTCCTGAATACGAATGACGATGCTGTTGCCTTCCTGGCTGGCAGCGATACGCAAGACACCTTCGGCCGGCTTATTTTTTTCATGCCGTTCCGTCGGCATTTCGATGCCATGATCGATGGCATTTCTCACCAAGTGGACCAAGGGATCGCCGATTTCATCGGCGACGGACTTATCGAGTTCCGTCTCTTCTCCGTGCGTCTCCAAGCGTACTTGCTTCCCGAGTTTCTGTGAGAGGTCGCGTACCAGGCGCGGCAACTTCGCGAGCACTTTCTTGATCGGGAGCATTCTGGTTTTCATGACGGCCAGTTGGAGGTCCGTCGTCACCAAGTTCAATTGTGTGAGGGTTTCACCCAAGGCGCGTACTTGTGGGTCCGATTCATGGCTTTCGTCGAGGGCTCCGCCGATCTTGATCAGGCGGTTCCGCCCTAAGACGAGTTCGCCAACGAGATTCATCACAGAATCTAACCGGCGCGTCTCGACTCTGATCGTTTGGTCTTCGTCAGCCGACTTCCCGGGCTTCTCCTGTTTGTGCAGAGCCTGATCGAGCGCGCGCTCGGAGATCACTTTGGCCTGGATGAGCAGTTCCCCAAGGGCTTGCTTCGGCTCTGGCTGTTTCTGCTGCTGGGTTAAGGCATCGAACACCTGCTCCTTCGATGCCAAGCCATCATGCACGAGGATCTCGCCGATCGTCTGAGGTGGCGAGGCTGGGGCTGCAGGATCCGGGGTTGGGGTCGCGGCTGGTGATGGAGCCGGAGCGGCCATGGATGGCTTCGCTGCGGGAGCTGTCCCTTCAAATTTCCCAGCTAAGACATCGTCGAGTTTCTTGGCCATCTCCTCTGTCGGCACATTGGTATCGGTGCCGGTGGCGCGAATATCGTGCATGATGGCCTTGACCACGTCGACGGCTTCCAAAATGACGTTAATGATCGAGGGAATGACCGCCATTTCACCCTGACGCATTTTATTGAGAATGCTCTCGCCCCGATGCGTCACATCCACGAGATGATTGAATCCCAGGAACCCCGCTCCGCCTTTCATGCCATGCATGGCGCGGAAGATTTCGTTCAAGAGGTCGGCGTTACTCGGGTCGGCCTCCAGGGCGAGGAATCGCTGATCGAGGACGTCGATCATCTCCGTCGACTCGGTTAAAAAGTCGTTGAGAATTTCCTTCATCTCATCTGCTTCATCGCTCATGGGGCACCTCAGTTAAATCCGTATTGCTTCAGAATTTCGTCGGCCAAGTCCTGCTGCATGGACGTGTTTTTGGTCGCGGAGAGTTGCTTCAGCATGTCAGAGGCTTTACCCGCTTCCGCTTTACCTGCGCCCTTGGTGTACGGCCCGAAGACCACCACCAATTCGAGCAACTTGTGCTCCACCTCATCGATGATCGTCACAAGTTTGTTCACGCTCTGTGCCACCAGATCCTGGAACGACAATGCCGTGATGATGTCCATCAGCGGCTTATTGTCGGCAGCGAGTGTGGCCCGAATCGCCAGGATCTTCGACGTCACGGTAGCGGCGTCGGAACTGGCCAATCCGTTCATGAGTGCATCGAATTGCAGATCTGCACGCTTCCGGTTCTCTTCGATCGCTTCGACCAGCTCCATAATTTTGTGGGTGCCGTCTTCCGTCAGTTTGCGAAGATCTTTCAGATGGGCCGTGGCGTCGGGGAGCTGCTCCGTCGTCGCGCTCATCGGAGCGGAGAACTGGGAGATGGTCTTAATGGTCGTGTCGATAAACCGGGTCAGTTCTCCGATCTTCTCGAAGAGCTGTGTGTCCCCAGACGCCTCCTCATCGAGGTCGCTGCGGTCAGAGGGCTCAGGCTGGCCCGACCTTGCGGCAGAATCGCGTGTGATCATGGAAGCGGCCCTTCCTATTTATTGAAAATCTTGTTGATCTTTTCTTGCATCGTTTCCGCCGTAAACGGCTTCACGACATAGTTGTTGACGCCGGCCTGGATGGCCTCGATCAAATTTTCTTTTTGGGCTTCGGCCGTGACCATGAGCACGGGAATATGTTTGAGTTTTTCATCTGCGCGGATCGCACGAAGCATTTCGATCCCCGGCATCACCGGCATATTCCAATCGGAGACGACGAACCCGAACGGTTCGGCGCGGAGTTTGGTGAGCGCCT
>JANYAJ010000285.1 GCA_025361385.1 Nitrospira sp. | reverse complement strand
TCTATGCCTTTCCCGTTCAACAGTCGGTTGCCGCCTTGATTCCTGGAGTCTCGGTTTTGCTGTTGTTCCTCATCTCCGCCTGCATCACCCTCTCACTCGCGGTCCTGTCTTGGCACCTCATTGAGCGGCGGGCGCTTGCGTTCAAGAGATGCTCCACTTGGTGGAGCGGGATGTCTCAGGGCCTTCGTCCAATCTTCCGGGAATGAATGGCGGCTGAACGGCTCTAGGAGTTTCAGTAGGCTGACCGACTGCGGGCAGTCGCCTGCGGTCGCCTTGCTCTGTTCAAGAGGAGTCTGCTAGGGTCACGGATGTGATTGGCCACGAGGCTCAACCCCTGTACGGAGGAGAACTACAATGGGAGAAGTCGAGACAGCCCCTGATGTTGCCGCCAAGGTGATCGAAGATCTGACATCGTTAGAAGTGGATCCGACCAAATGCGAGCGTCTCTATAAGGCCGCGCTGGTTCAATCTAGCTCAGGCGTGACCTATCGCATGTTGGCCAAGATGCTTGAGACCGGCAAGGTGGACCTCGTCCATTACGGGTGTGATTTGGATGCGGACGGCAAACCCGTGACGAAGTGGAAGATCCGGCGCATCCTTGAGCAAGCTCCCGAACGGTTTGACAAAGAGTTCGAGGCCATCAAAAAAAGCATCGTTGACGATGGTGAGCTCGTGCAGGGCGCATGGGTGCATGATATGACCGGTATGGCGGATGTGGCGGCCCAGGGCAAGAGCCTGGAAGAATGGTCGCGGAGCACGACCGCGGAGGCCAAGAAGAAGCCGAGCTAGCGACCAACCGGCTGCCTGGGCGGGTGGCGGAGCCGTCGTCAGAAACGCATAGCTTGGGATTGCGGCGTTGGTGGCGGCGACTCGTTCTGCGCCAACGGTGAAGCCGAGATGACGACCGTCAATCGGCGGTGTGCATTCCGTAGCGACTGCTCAACCTCCTCCGGGGTCTTGCCTCGTGCCAGCAGAAATCCCAGATATCGCGTTCCCTCTGGAAGCGGGACGAGTTCATCGCCAGACTGTGCGGTGATTGTCAGTTCGACAATTCCTGGTACGGCTCTTGCTTCAGTTTGTCCCCGCACGTCGCTCAGCTTGCCACCGTATGGAATAGGAAGCATCATGACTCCCGCCGCATGCTCCTGTCTGGTCAAAGGCGGGAGCGGCATCCGCAGCGCTTGGCGGATGATCAGTTCTTCGAGTGACATGCCGGAGGCGAAATCCAGCATACTGGAACAGCGGCCACCGATTGCCCGCGCCGCCATCTCAATAACCCACACGCCGTCGGTATTCACACGAAACTCTCCATGCACCGGCCCTTCCCGTAGTCCCAGCGCCTGCGCCGTTCGCGCCGCACAGTCGAAAATCTGTTGCTGGATCTCAGCCGGATGGCGCGAAGGGGTCACATAGATCGTCTCTTCGAAAAAAGGGCCATCGAGCGGGTCGGGTTTGTCGAAGAGCGCCAACGGTTGCAATGTGCCGTTCGTGAGTAACCCCTCCAATGCCACTTCGCATCCAGGTACAAAATCCTCGGCGAGGATCCAACGGGCCTGCTCGTCGCGCGCAACCCAACCCAAGTTGATGAGGAGTGTGCCGATACGGTGGAATGCCGTACAAAACTCTTCCTCATCGTTCGCACGAATGACCCCACAACTGGCGGAGAGGATCAACGGTTTCAGGACGCAGGGATAGTCAACCTGTTTTGCGAGCGCCCGTGGATCACCATTGAGGGGGTAGACGCGGTGGTGGGGCACGGGAATGCCCTGCCTGGATAGTCGCTCCCGCATCTCGCGCTTATTGCTGGTGGTAGTGACGGAAGCAATAGAATTGTGGGGGAGCCCCAGGGCTTCTGCGATAACTGCGGCAACGACAGCGGTTCTGTCGTCGACGCCGATCACCGCATCGATCGGGTGCTGTCTGGCGAATTCGACGACGGTGTGTGTGGCTGCTTCTGGATGATACAGGTCGAGCAGCAAGACGTCGCCAGAGGCGATCGGAAAGCCTTCGGGAACCCGCTGCATGCCCACGGTCACTGAGACGGGCACAAGGCGGGCCGCTTCGAGGAATGCCTCTGCCCGGTAGGTCGTGGCCGGCAGAAGGAAGAGCAGTCTCGGCATGATATCTGTTTAGCCGGCGATAGGGGTGGCTGTTCCTGCACGGCTTCGGTGAAAGGCTTCCAACTGCCGATTCGCCTCGGCGATGATCGACAGTTTATCTACCACGTCGGCCAGTTTTGCGCCTGGGATCGTATAATAGCCTTCATCATCCCCGAGCCCAGTGTAGACGCGGTTGCCGATGCAGCCAAAACTGCTGGCCGTCTGTCCCGATTGCAGTGTTTCCGGAATGACGGCGCAGGTCGGCCGTCCCATAGTGGCGTTTCCACCTGCGATACCGGCGGACTGCGCTGCCTCTGCCAGGAGCATCAGTTGCCTGACGGTTCCCCGGATCAGTACCAGGTCTGGGGCGAAGGTTGCCTTTGTCACCGGCGCGTAGAGGGCCACGCGAAAGGCTCCCTGTCGGCGTGGGATCATTGGAATATCGGCCATCGTGAGGTACTGCATCCCTACCATGGTCTGGACGAGTCCGTTGAGCTCAGTCGCGACCTGCGGCGGGAGTTCTACCCCATGGGTATGGGCACCGACCGGGCAGGTATAGTGATCCGAGGCTTCGGTATAGAAGGTCTGGCCTTCCGCGGCGAGCTTCCAATAGCCGCATCCTGCCGGCGCCTGGGCGGTGACCCGTGGAATATCCGCCGGGGCTGTGTCTCGAAACGCAATTGCCACTGCCGGTTGCTTCAACCCCAATAGTTCCTGGATCTTGGTGCCTTGTGTTATCAGTTCAGCTTGCACGATTCATCCCCCTATAGATGTGATGCCACCAACATTCTAGATCTCTCCATGCCCCTTTGTCAGGAGCGGCTTGAACTGTCGGGTCGTTGGTTCAGCGCAGCAGAACCAGGACTCCGTGAGACGAGGCGGTTTTGGGCGATC
Source organism: Nitrospira sp. (assembly GCA_025361385.1). Taxonomy (GTDB): domain Bacteria; phylum Nitrospirota; class Nitrospiria; order Nitrospirales; family Nitrospiraceae; genus Palsa-1315. The sequence continues at coordinate 3,478 of JANYAJ010000285.1, read as the reverse complement.
GGGCCTGGCAGGTATTGGACGAGTCGAGGGCTCAACTCGACGTCCGGCCATCTCATGGGCCGCCGTACGAATGCGATCAAAGGTCAGCATTGCGTCTGTCTCGTCCTTCGCACTGGCCTCCACGATCTCACTTACCGCCTGATGCAGCCGATCCATCCGCTCGTCCGGATGGGTCCAGGGATACTGAAAGCCGGCCTGATCGAGCGCACCGAGAAACCGTCGAATGTCAGATTGGTTGAGCAGCGCCGATCCTGGAGGAACCAAGAGGCGAATGCTCAGTTGTACCGGATCGGTCGCATCGATCAGGTCCTCTGTTTCCACCATGTCTAACAGGTAGAGGTAATCGTCCAAGCTGGTCCAGGGGGTAAAGGCCACGAGCGAGGGGCGAAGGGCGATGCCGACTTCACGCAGCATGCCGAGTGCCGCAATCACGTCAGCGCCTGTATGTCCCTTCTGTAGGAGATTCAGCACAGAGTCGCTAAAGGATTCCACGGCAGAGATAACGAACAGGCATCCCTGCGCGCGCAAGTCCGGCATCAGGGCACGGCGCTTCAAAAGATGCTCGATTTTTGCGGTGAAATCGAACGTCAGGCGTGGGAACTCTCCGTGCATGGCGCGCACGATACTCAGTGAATGCCCTGGGCCGTTTAAGAAATCCGGATCGCCAAACGTGATATGGGTGGCGCCTGCTTGCACCTGGCGCCTGATGTCTTCCAGAACGACGGATTCCGGGACGAGCACGAAGCGTCCGTCATAGACCGGCACGATTGGGCAATGAAGACAGCGATGGAGACATCCGCGACTGGCCTCGACGTATCCGACCAGCCGTTCGGCACCCTGCTCTTCGAGCCGGGCATACCGGTCCAACATCGGGAGCCCTCTGCGACTTGGGATGGGGTACGGAACCGTTGAGGCATATCCACGCTGCAGCGAGGGGCTGACCACTTGGTGTCGAGAACTCACTCCTTCGAGGAGGCTGATGGTCTGATTCCGATCGAGTGTCTCGATGAGTGACCGTAGAGGAAGCTCATATTCTCCCCCCACGACAGAGTCGGCCAGTTTCTGGAGCAAATAGTCCGTATTGATCGAGGCATACAGCCCGTAGAAACAGATGTGGCAGGTGGGATTCATCGTCCGGATCAATTCGGCGACCCGCACGCCCAGCCGGAGCGCCGTATGCATGGGCACTGAGATGCCGACAAAGTGTGCTAGCCGGAGGGCCGCTTCATCCAGGTCATCAATCGCGATGTCGAGCCCGGTCGGCGCAAATCCGGCCTGTTCGAGAAATCCCATCGGCTGAGCGATACCGATGGGTTGGTGCCCGAGTTCATAACAAGAGATGAGGAGGATTGCGCCGGGCTGTCGCAGGGCTGATTGTGTGTCTGTAGATTCGGTCAGCCGTTCCATAGCGGGTTCCTGTGTGCAATCCGTTGGCCTGTCACAGGTAACATACCGGGAAGAGTTGGCGTAATGCGACAGGATTCACTCGAAGCGGCGTGATCACGAGATGCGTCATGCGCATGATTCTCGCAGGTGTCGTCGTGAGCTGGTGCATGGGTTTTACAGTGGCCGTGCCTCCTGCTAGACTGACGCCCGTGCAGGTTTGGTTGTGACTATTCTAGTGGTCCGGGCCATGGTGCCTCTATCTCGGGCGCCGGAAGCGCGCGATCGAGTTCCACCAATCAAGACCTTCAACGCACACACATGTATAACCAGAACGCGTTGTCTCTAAGTGGCCAACACTTGGTGCGATGACGCTTTCGGAAAGATTGGCCACAGATACAGATGGTTTCTCCAACGACCCAGCCAGTTTCAGATGCCGCACAGCTCAAGATTATTCCGCTCATCGCCAAGGAACTTGGGGTGGGACCGCATCAAGTGGCGGCCGCGGTCGCTCTGCTCGACGAAGGCTCGACCGTGCCGTTTATCGCGCGGTATCGCAAGGAGGTCACCGGCAACCTGGATGATACCCATTTGCGCACGTTGGAGGAACGGCTCCTGTATCTGCGCGAATTGGAGCTACGCCGTGCGGCGATTCTGGCCTCGATTGAGGAGCAGGGGAAGCTCACAGATCTGCTTCGTGGCACCATTGAAGCCGCTGCCACCAAGCAAACATTGGAAGACCTCTATTTGCCCTACAAGCCGAAGCGCCGCACGCGCGCGCAGATTGCGCGTGAAGCTGGGTTGGAACCATTGGCCGAGGCCCTGTTTGCCGATCCGACACTCGATCCTGAGCTGGAGGCCGCGAAGTACTTGAATGTGAAACCTGCGTCTGAGGGCGTCGAAGCCATCAATGTGCCGGACGCCAAATCTGCGCTTGAGGGGGCGCGAGATATTTTGGTTGAGCGGTTTGCCGAGACTGCGGAGTTGCTCGCCAAGTTGCGGACCCGCCTCTGGGACCAGGGCGTTGTCACGTCTACCGTGATGAAGGGCCAGGAAATGGCGGAGGAAGAAAAGTTCCGCGATTACTACGCCTACTCCGAAACCATCCGCACCATTCCCTCTCATCGCGCGCTGGCGCTATTCCGGGGCCGCGCGTTGGGCGTCTTGAAGATTGATTTGGGCCTGGGCGAGGCATTGGAAGCGGTCGTGCCGCATCCCTGCATCGCCACCATTGCGGCGCATGTCGGCATCGAAGACCGTGGCCGTCGCGCGGATAAGTGGCTGATGGGTGTCTGCGATTGGACCTGGCGTGTGAAGGTGCTCTTGCATCTCACGGTGGAGTTGCTGGTGCAATTACGCGAAGCGGCGGAAGCTGAGGCGATCAAGATTTTCGGCCGCAATCTGCATGAGCTGTTGCTGGCGGCGCCGGCCGGACCGAAGGCCGTGCTCGGTCTCGATCCCGGTATCCGCACCGGCTGCAAAGTCGCGGTGGTGGATGCGACCGGCAAGTTGCTGGAGACCACGACCGTGTATCCGCTCCAGCCGCGCAATGACTGGCAGGGATCGCTGGCGACTCTCGCACGGCTGGTCGTGCAACATGGCGTTGAACTAATCTCGATCGGCAATGGGACAGGAAGCCGGGAGACCGACAAGCTGGCCATCGAGGTCATCAAATTAGTCGTCGCGCACAAGCCAGAGCAGAAAGTAGCCAAGATCGTAGTCAGCGAAGCCGGCGCATCGGTCTATTCAGCCTCGGCTTTTGCCGCGGCTGAGTTTCCCGAATTGGATGTGAGTCTGCGCGGGGCCGTTTCCATTGCCCGTCGTTTGCAAGACCCCCTGGCAGAGCTGGTGAAGATCGATCCCAAGGCCATCGGCGTCGGCCAATATCAGCACGATGTGAACCAGAAGGCGTTGGTACGATCGCTGGATGCCACCGTCGAAGATTGCGTCAATGCCGTGGGTGTAGACGTCAATACGGCTTCGGCTCCGTTGCTTGAGCGGGTGTCAGGTCTGAACAAGGTGCTGGCGAAGAATATCGTCGAGTACCGCGATGCGAACGGCCCTTTTGCGAACCGTACCACGATCCGCAAGGTGC
>JANYAJ010000243.1 GCA_025361385.1 Nitrospira sp. | reverse complement strand
TCCGTAATCTGGTTGGGATGCACCTCAAACCGCTGGGCCAGTTCGGCCAACGTCTTGTCGCCGCCCATCGCAGCCAGCGCCACTTTGGCTTTAAACACCGCTGAATGCGTTCGTCTTGTTCGTTTTGCCATCGTCTGCTCCCTTTCATCGCCCTGTAAGGGCATCAACGGTAGCAGATTCTCCACCTAACGGCTTGTTCAAATTTCCGGAGCCACTTCTTACCTGCCCGACGGGGAACGTGAAGCGGTAAATGTGAAACGGGGAACATGTTGAAATGCGAGTTTTTCCTACTTCGATTAATACGTAACGTGTAACGAGGTAAACCATGGCACGAGTGGTGATCATCGGCGCATCGATCGGTGGACTGCCGGCGGCTTATGAGGCGCGGGCGTTCCTCGCGAAGAAACACAAGGTCACGGTCATTTCCAATGTCGAATCCTTTCATTTCGTGCCGTCGAATCCCTGGGTCGCGGTTGGATGGCGGACCAGGAAAGACATCAGTTTTCAGATCGCGCCTGTCTTGGCCAAGAAAGGAATCGAGTTCGTCCATGCCACGGCGGATCGGATTGATCCGGAGCAGAATCGAGTGGTCACCGCCAAAGGCGAAGTGCCGTACGATTATTTGATTATCGCGACGGGGCCTAAACTGAATTTCGGCGCGGTTCCAGGACTGGGTCCCAGCGGCTAGACCCAATCCATCTGCAATGTGGACCATGCCGAGCAGGCCTGGGGCTCCTATCAGGCGTTCCTCAAGAATCCCGGTCCCATCGTCGTCGGGGCGGGTCAGGGCGCGTCCTGTTTCGGACCAGCCTATGAGATGGCGTTCATCCTGGATACCGATCTTCGGAAAAAGAAGCTGCGGAAGAAAGTGCCGATCTATTTCGTCACGCCGGAACCTTATGTCGGTCATATGGGCTTGGCCGGGGTGGGCGCTTCGCGTCGCCTCATGGAGGACGAGTTCGCCGAACATTCCATCAAGCCGATTCCAAATAGTTCAATCAAAGAGGTTCAGCCCGGCAAGGTGCTGCTGGAAGATGGACAGGAGATCCCGTTCCGGTATTCCATGTTCATCCCGCCGTTCGCCGGGGTAGATGCGGTGGCCAGTACGCCCGGCTTGTGTAACCCCAAAGGGTTCGTGAACATCGATGCCTATCAGGCCAATCCCAAGTACAAGAATATTTATTCGGTCGGTGTCTGTGTGGCGATTCCACCGGTGGAAGTGACCCCCATCCCGACCGGCGCACCCAAGACCGGCTACATGATCGAATCGATGGTCTCTGCTGCGGTCCACAACATCAAGGCCGACATTGAGAACGATCCCAAGCGCGAGACCGCGACGTGGAATGCGATTTGCTTGGCCGACATGGGTGATACGGGCGTTGCGTTCGTGGCGTTGCCGCAGATGGCGCCGAGAAATGTCACCTGGGCGAAGAAGGGAAAGTGGGTCCACCTGGCGAAGATCGCGCTGGAGAAATACTTCCTCCATAAGATGAAACGCGGTGTCAGTGAGCCGTATTACGAGAAAGTCATTCTAAAGGCGTTGGGTATATTGAAGCTGGAGAAGCCGGCATGAAGACGTTCTCTGGTCCATACTCTGTGAGATATCGACAGCTTACGATGCGTTTTCCATTGATAGTCGCAATGATATCTCTTGCCATCCCCGCCGAGGCCGTCGAACGGCACATGATGCCACCGCGAGTACCGGTCGAGAAGCTGGCAGAAGCGCGCGCGTTCACGAGCCCTTTACCGGATTCGCCTGAAATGATCGAGAAGGGCAAAGCACTCTACAACGGGAAGGGGGCCTGCTTCAATTGTCATGGGAAAGACGGGGGCGGCAATGGGCCGGTGGCCGCCCAGTTGGATCCATCGCCGCGCAATTTCCAACATCATGGGTTTTGGCGCCATCGCACGGAAGGCGAAATTTTCTGGGTGATCAAGTACGGCTCACCCGGCACGAGCATGCTCGGATTTGTCGGCCAGCTCACGGATGAAGAGATTTGGTCCATCGTTCAGTACGAACGCAGTTTCGCGGGCGAGCATGGACCAGGCATGATGCGTCATGAGGAAGGCATGGGACCAGGTAGCGGAATGGGTGCCATGGAGGGTCGTGGACCGAGAAGTGGGATGGGTGGTTGTGATGGCGAGGGCTGTGGCCGCTAATCGTGATGTACAGATCGCTTGTTTCAAGAGGACGTGCCGGGACCTTTCATTGAGAAGACATTCGGAAGATTTCCTGAGCAGGACGAGTCCGTCCTGGCGGCGCTGGCGCATGTGGAGGCAGCATCAGGTTGTTTGCCGAAACGACCTTCCGGAAATTTCCCGAACCCGTTCGACTCACCGTGACTCTTATGTGTGAACTGTGATGAACCTCAGTCCGATTTGCGGACTAATTAACCCCAACCGAAGGAGGCCCCTCATGATCCGAGCGCTGAGTATCGCAACTGTGTTGAGTGTCGCGGTCCTATCGACGGGAGCTGCGTTTGCCCAGGATGGCGCCGCTGCTCCGGCGGCGGAGAAGAAGCCCGGTCCAGCCGATGGCTTTAACATTCATGTGATGGCCCCGCACAAATTTGAAGACGGCACGGTGCATGGCCCCTACCATCATTACTGCAAAGGAATTTCTCCGGAAATCCTGCAGTGTCTACTGTTTGAATCGACCGATCACAACGCGCGTCTTACGGATGTCGAATATTTTGTGTCCAAGACGGTGTCGCGCGCGCATGTCCCATTGAAAGCCTGGAACAAGTATTATCATGACCACGAAGTCGAGATCGCCACGGGTCGCGTTCAGATTCTCGATATGCCGGATGCCCAGGCGAAGGAAGTGGCTGCGGTTGCGGCGAAGACGGACGGGATCATCTTCCACCTGTGGCCGGATGGAGCGAAGGCGCCGAACGGTGTGGTGGGCCATCCGCAATCTGTCGGGCATAAGCATCGGAAGGCAGAAAAAACGGATAAGTAACGAAGTTTCTGAGGGGAAAGTCTTGAGCAGGAAGGCGCCTTCTTGGCGTTCTTCCTGCTCCTCTCGGAACTCGGGTTACGGAGGTATGACACATGTCTCCTTTCTTCCGGGGTATCCTTATGACGAGTGTCCTCCTGCTCGAAGCTGTGACCTTATCGTGGGGCGCCGGTCAGGATGTTCTTCGACCGCGCGTGCCACACGACCAGATCGAAGCGGCCCGGGCCGTAACTAATCCACTCCCTGCCAGCGACGAGATGATTGCGAAGGGCAAAATGCTGTTTGAAGGGAAAGCCTTCTGCAAGGCTTGTCATGGGGTAGATGGGTAGGGGTTAGTGGGCGCGGGGATCGAGCCCGGCTCCTTAAAAGGGCCTCTCCCGAGAAACTTCACGGACAAGCGTTGGCAAGCGGCTCGAACCGACGGAGAGCTGTTCTGGATTTTGAAAAATGGCAGTAAAGGGACGGCGATGGCTCCCTTTATTCCCCTCGTGCTGACAGAGGAAGAAGCGTGGCAGGCGCTGCGATATGTGCGGTCATTTGGTCAACCATAAGGGGCCGTCATGGCCCGATGTGCCGTCCGACCCAGTCTCTCGTACTCCCTTAGTTTCTTGCTTCTGTTCGGCGTCACGCACAATGCCAGGGCGGAATGGTCAGCCGTGGCCGAGAGCAAGGTCTCGTACACCGATGATGTGACCAATTTTTCCGCATCCCGCCGTCTGAAATTCAGCGAAGACCCGAGTCTACCGACCGGCGTTCCAGCGAAACTGTCCGATGTCATCTGGGATCCTTCGCTCGAAGTGATTCGCTCTTCTGTGTCGACGCTGGGTCCCAATGAACTTTCCGTCAAAGCACAGGGGATCATTTTTACCAATAATCCGATCTTCAACCACGGCGATTATCGTCTGCAGTTTAAACAGGGGCTCTCCCCTGATACGTTGCTTCTGCTCCGGTACCGGAATGTGCCCAACCAGTTCTTAGGCCCCAATTTCGAGCATCGCACCGGGAACAGCCTCATTGAAGAGGAACGCGTCTCCTCGCATACGTGGCGCACGGAGCTGGAGCATCGAGTGAGCGAATCCTGGACGCTGACGCTGATTGGGCGCTACGGCCTCCGCTTTTATAACGATGCCTTTGCCGAGCGTGATACGAAGCTCTGGACTGTCGGGCCGCAGGTACGGTACCTGGTGAATTCTCGCATGGCGTTGTCGCTCGGCTACATCTATGAACGAGGTCTGGCCGATGGGCGTGGTAACACCCAATTCAACGATGATGTGTCGTACCGTTTGCATGCGATCTCGGTCGAAACAGACCTCTCGTTGATTGAGTCGCTTTCTCTGCGCCTGGCGTATCTCTACCGGCGCAAGGATTTCACCAGCGACCTGCTCGGAGATACGCATCTCAACCGACATGATGATAGTCATCAAGGCATGGCCGAATTTCGTTATCGCCTCAATCCTGCGACGAGCCTCTTGCTGTCCTTCCAGCGGACTCAGCGAACCTCGACGGTTGTGACGCGAGATTTCAACGACACGATCTATTCCCTCGGGGGAAGCTATCGTTTTTGAGGCCATCACCCTGTTTCCCTTCCAGTGGATTGAGCCAGCAAGACCTCCAGGGTGACTGGCACGGATGGGGAGGCGCCGGGAAAGGACTTCTCCTGTGGCTAGTGAAGGACCTGGGTGCACAGGTAGCCAAAAAACGAGACAGGTCGTGGAGGAGTTTTCACATCTACGTCTGGCATTGCTATTGCTGTATCTCCCTTGTCTCTTTGATGGAAGCAGGCACGAATGAGTGTTGAGTGCAGGTTCATCGAGCCAAGAACCTGATGAGGAGCTCATGTTCGATGATAGGGACAGCGTGATCGTGAGGGTGCAGCACACTAGAGAATCGATCCGAGGGACTGTATCGTTCTGTCACGAGTGTGCCATCTTGTCACAGGATGCCTGGGAGGTCTTGATGCCTTTCTGCCTATTCCCTTTGTCTCTTGCCAGGCATAAGGTCCTGTGAACAACTCCCAATCGAACAACGTGTTTGCATCTGATCCAGTCTCTGGATCTGCGGAAGCGATGAAAATCCTGCTTCTGGAAGACAGTCCTGGTGAAGCAGAACTGTTTTGCGAGGCCCTGGTTATCGCCTGGGAAAAACGTGGACCTGATCCAGAGGCCCCACGACCAGGCATTGACGTGCAGCGTACTGCGAAGGATGCATTGGAATGGCTCAGGAACCCAGCTAGGCAAGAGACCCACAAGCTTCCTGATCTCGTCGTGCTCGATCTTGACCTGCCCGGAGGTACGAGTCTGACGTTCCTGCGTGAATTGCGCGTGGATTCCCGACTCGCGACACTGCCGGTGATCGTCATGGCCTGGTCCGATGGACAGTCGACGGTGCAGTGTCTCGGCGGGCTGGGGGTTGTGGGCTATGTCGTCAAACCTATGCGGTTTCATGAGTTGATCGCTCTTGTCGGCGGCTTCTGTCGACACGTGCTCTCTGGGAATTCTCGCCAGGAGTTCTGTGCCCTGGATTGGAACCGGCCGACATGATAATGCTTCTGTTGGTCTTTCGACAGTCATACGGTTAAAAGCTGCATCAACTATTGAAGAATACAGGATGTCACGGGGTAGCAACGAGAGGAGAAGGTAAGAAGTCATGGTTCGTGCTGCATTAAAGAATCCGTACGCTGTCATCGCGATCAGCCTCATCGTCATCATTCTGGGCGTCGTCTCCTACCAGAAGATGGTGGTGGACATCTTCCCGGAAATCAACATGCCGGTCGTGGCGGTGGCCACCTTCTATAAAGGCATGGGGCCGTCGGAGGTGGAAGGCGCCATCACCTTGCGACTGGAGCAAGCTTTTCTTCAGGCCTCCTATATCGATCACATCGAGTCCCGTTCTTTGCCCGGTGTCAGTCTTATCAAGATCTATTTCCATTCCTCCTATGACGTGAATGCGGGGCTGGCCGAAATTACCAGCCTCACCTATGCGAATCTCCGTTTTCTGCCTCAAGGCATCTTCCCCCCGATCATCATCAAGTTCGGGGCTGCCAGCCTGCCTATTGCTGTCCAGACGACCAGCAGCGAGACGATGACGGAAAAAGAAGTTCGCGATCTCGCGTATTTCAATATCCGCCCGCAGCTTGGCAATGTACCTGGCGTCGCGTTCCCGACGACGTTCGGAGGGACCGTGCGGCAAGTCACCGTATTTCTCGATCCTGAGCGCATGCTGGCTCGTGGTATGTCCACGCATGAGATCGTGAATGCGGTGAACATGCAGAGTGTTCTCCTGCCGGCTGGAGACGTGAAAATCGGGGACTTTGATTACAACGTCTACACGAATAGCATGATCAAGGTCGTGGACCAGATGAACGACATTCCGATCAAGATGGTAAACGGAGTGCCGTTGTTCTTGCGAGATGTGGGGAAAGCGGTGGACTCCACGATGATCCAGACCAACGTGGTCCGAATCAATGGCAATCGGGCGGTCTATCTGCCCATTCTGAAGCAGACCGGGGCCAACACCATTGCCGTCATCGACGGGATCAAGGATATCCTGCCGAAACTGATCAATGTTCCGAAGGATCTGACGATCAAGTTGTTGTTCGATCAGTCGCTCTATATCCGCCAGGCCATCAAGACCCTGGAACATGAAGGGCTGCTTGGCGGAGGGCTCGCCTGCCTGATGGTCTTGCTGTTTCTTGGGAGCCTGCGCTCAACCCTCATTGTCGCCATGGCGATTCCACTCTCCGTCACGGCCGCATTTATCGGTCTCTACTTCACCGGCCATTCGGTGAACATCATGACGCTCGGCGGGTTGGCACTGGCGGTCGGACGGTTGGTCGATGACGCGATTGTCGTCGTTGAAAACTTCCATCGCCATATGGAGATGGGAAAGACGTCTGCTCAAGCGGCGGCTGATGCCGTGAGCGAAGTGGCCCTCCCCATGCTCATCATCACCATCACGGTCTTCCTCGTCTTCTTGCCCATCGCGTTCTTCACGGGCGTGATCAAGTTCTTGTTCGTGCCGCTGGCGCTCGCCGTGGCCTATGCCATGATGGCCTCCTATATTGTCGCGCTGACGTTGGCCCCGGTCTCGATGGCACGGTTGCTCCGTGGCCATGGAATCCATGCACAGGGAGGGGCTCCTGCCCTGCATCAGGGACGCGTCACAGAGCTCTGGAATCGCGTCAACGTCTTCGATCCGTTTGTTGAACGATACGTGCGCCTCCTGCGCTGGTGCTTGGCGCACAAGGCGTTCGTGATTGTCACGGTCACGGTGATCTTCGTCGGCTCCATGTTGATGGCTCCGCTGATGGCGACGGAGTTTTTCCCCAAGGTCGATGCCGGTTCATTCATCCTCAACGTTTCGGCTCCAGAAGGTACTCGAATCGAAAAAACTGAGGCGATCGTAGCCAGGATCGAGGGGATCATTCGGAAGGAGATTCCTTCGGCAGAGTTAGATCAGATCGTGTCGAACGTCGGACTCCCGCAGGGCTGGATGGTGCTCTATACAGCCGTGAATGGTCCCCATCAGGCCTTTATGCTTGTGAGCCTGAAGCGGGACCATGAGGTGCGCACCGATGACATCATCATGAAGCTGCGGCAGACGTTTCGCCGTGAGTTGCCTGGATTGAAGTTCTCTTTCCAGACGGGAGGGATCGTCAGCGATGTGATCAATTCAGGCTTGCCCGCGCCAATCGATATCAAAGTGAGCGGGTCTAAGATGGAGGATCTTGCAGCGACGGCCAACAAGGTTCGGGATCTTGTGGCCGCGATTCCCGGCACGGCAGATGTGCAGGTTCGGCAGGGGATGGACTATCCTGAAATCCATCTCGATATCAATCGAGACAAAGCCTCCTATGTCGGGCTGAATGGGTATCAGATCGTGACAGATTTGGTCACGGGGCTCTCTTCAAACGTCACGTTGAATCCCGGCTACTGGATCGACCCCCGTACCAATAATGCCTATTTTGTCGTGACCCAATTTCCTGAGCAGATTTTGCTGGAGTTCGAAGATTTCCTGAACATGCCGCTCGTGGGGACCCATGTGGAGCAGCCGATGTCCGTCAGCGCTGGTGGCAACACGCTCAGGGGGAGTTCATTAGTGCTCACCCAGACACCCTTTCCGGAGCGACCTCGCTTGCCCGGTGTGACATCGACCGGGGGGAGTCCCGTCCTCCTGCGAGACCTGGTGGATGTTGTACGAAAAGTCGGTCCCGAGACCGTGGATCATTTCAACCTGCAACGGACGATGGACGTGCTTGTCAGCGTGCCTGGTAACGATCTGGGCCGAATTGCAGGACAGATCGAACAGGCCGTCGCGAAGCTCGAGATCCCGAAGGATGTGGTGCTGACATTCAAGGGGGAAGTGGATAGCATGCGCGCGGCGATTTCAGGATTTGCAGGGACTCTGCCGCTGGCAATGGTGCTGATCTATCTGGTGATGGTAGGGCTATTTCGTTCCTGGCTCGATCCCTTTGTGGTCATGTTTGCCGTCCCGTTGGGATTTATCGGTGTGATCTGGATGTTGCTGCTGACCCATACCTCGGTCAATGTGGAATCGATGATTGGCACCCTGATGATGATCGGCATCGTCGTATCCAACAGCGTGCTACTGGTGGATTTCGCGAATAACAAGTTGCGCGAGGGCATGCCGATCGAAGAGGCCGTCGTGGAAGCCGGGCGCCTCAGAATCAGGCCCATCATCATGACGTCGCTTGCAACGGTGTTCGGGTTGGCCCCGATGGCTCTTGGCATCGGGGAGGGAAGCGAGAGCAACATGCCGCTCGCGCGCGCGGTGATCGGAGGCTTGACGGTCTCGACGTTTATGACGCTGCTGTTTATTCCGGTTCTGCACGCGCTCGCCCGCCGGCGACCCGCAGCGAGCCTGGCTGAAACTGAAGGAGAGGTTCACTGAGTGGAGGAGTCATGGCGCTATCGTCTACGCTCGCTGAGGGGGATTCCTGGGGGGATATGACACATACATCGCGGTTCAAAATCGTGCTGATAGTTGCGATAGGACTCTTTCTCCTTGCGGCGGTCTTGATGATTATTCAAGGCCAGCAGCCGACGGTGTCCGCACCCGACACAGAGCGGGACTCGGCTCAGTCTTCTGCCCACCAGGTCCAAGTGTTGAAAGTGCAACGGCGCGACATTCGCCAGAGCCTGACTCTGCCGGCCAATATCTCGCCCTGGTACCAAGCGACGTTGTACGGAAAGGTCTCGGGCTATGTCAAATGGATCGGCTTCGATAAGGGAGATGTCGTGAAGAAGGGACAGTTGCTGGCCGTGTTGGATGCGCCCGAGATCGAAGACCAATACAAGCAGGCCGATGCCGATTACCAGATCAAGAGAGTCACGTATGAGCGGTACCTGAGCGTCTGGCAGGATAATCACGATATCATCGCCAAGCAGGATGTGGATGTGGCCAAAGCCGCGGCTGAATCTGCGAAGCATCAGCGCGACAGCCGCCGCACCTTGCTGGATTACACCAACGTCTATGCGCCTTTTGCGGGCGTGATCACGGCACGGTTTGCCGATCCTGGCGCCCTCATTCAGGCGGCGACCGGCTCGGCGACTCAAGCGGCGCCGTTGTTCACGATCATGGATATGGACAGCGTACGGATCTATGTCAATGCCCCGCAAGAAGCTTCGCAGTTAGCGAAACCAGGGCTCCCCGTCACGATGACCGCGCGTGAATGGTCTGACGAATTGCACGCGTCGATCACTCGGACAACCGAAGCCTTGGATCCATCCACCAGAACATTACTGGTCGAAATCGATGTGCCGAACAAAGACCATCGGCTGCAGCCTGGGATGTTCGTCAACGTGGCGCTCCATCTTCAGCAACATCCGAACGCACTGGCGGTTCCTCCCGCCTCCATTGTTCCGAGCAAAAACGGACAAGAGAAATCTGTATTCGTGGTCGATGCCGGCAAGGCCAAACTCGTTCCCGTGAAAACCGGTATTGATGACGGTCTTTGGGTGGAAGTGGTGGAAGGTTTGGTTGGCGAGGAGGAAGTCGTCGTCGTCGGCAAGAGTGGGTTAATCGATGGGCAGGCAGTTCAATCATTCCCCTACAACCTTCCAAACGGAAAAGCCGCCAAGCAGAAAATGTAGCATTTTCCTTTCGAGAGGGAACGATCGAGACGGTCTCCGGAGGCGACAACTCATGCAAAAGCCTATCACCAGAATCGTCTTTATGGCACTCATTGTGGGCGGCCCTCATGTTGGTCTTGCTCAGTCTGGGGAACAGCCGCTACCGGCAGAGTCCACTGTTTCTCGTGCTGCCGTGAAACCTGCCGGCTCTCTGTTGACGCTCGATGAAGCCATCAGAACCGGTCTTGCCAGCCACCCCCTGATCGAGCGCTCGCGCTATAGCGCACTCATTGCCAAGGCCCTGACCCGCCAAACGCAGGGCGAACGATATCCCTGGCTTGAAGCGTCCATCGCCGGAAGTAGCGGCTCGCTACGCATTGTGACAACCGACGGCAAAACAATTCACGATCGCGGTGGGCATGGGTTCGATCCGGGCGGCGCGCTCGCGAAACATAACCAGAACATGTTGTCCGGCGGGT
>JANYAJ010000225.1 GCA_025361385.1 Nitrospira sp. | reverse complement strand
GCCCTTTCCGGTGCCGACCTCGATATCCGGTTTGGTGATGCCGTGGAAATCGCTTCCACCGGTGATCAGCAAGTCCAGCCGCTTGGCCAGGTCGTGGTATTCCCTCGTCTGTCGCTTCGTGTGGCTACTATAGTGGACTTCGATGCCACCGAGGCCCTCGGCTTTCAAGGTGATCAGGAGTGCGTTCAGGCTTTCCCCCGACACCTTGGCCCAGGTGGGATGGGCCAGCACGGCCACTCCGCCGGCAGCTCTGATCCAGGCGATGGCATCCGCCGGCGAAGGCAGCTCACGCGCCACATAGGCTGGCCGTCCGTCTGCCAGATACCGGTCAAAGGCGTCCTTGGCCGAGGTGACATAATGCTTGTCCATCAAGAGCCGCGCGATATGCGGTCGGCCGACCGCATCCGTGCCGGCCAGCGCCCGCACTTCTTCATAGGTCACGTCCAACCCCAAGGCACGCAGCCGTTCGATAATCTGCGGGTTGCGGCTATGCCGGCTCTCGCGCAAGGTTGCCAACCGTTGATTCAACTCCGGGTCTTGCCAATGTAAGAAATAGCCCAGGATGTGCAGCTCACTGTTGCCTACACGGGAACTGATTTCTACGCCGGGGATGATTTCAATGCCCAGCTCAGCCCCGGCAGCGATGGCTTCGGGCATGCCGGTCACAATGTCGTGGTCCGTAATGGCCAGCGCGGTCACTCCTGCCTTGTGGGCGAGCCTGAGCACGTCAGTCGGCGAGAGGCTGCCATCGGAGTGGGTCGTATGGAGATGGAGATCGATGCGACTCATGCCGACTCATGCGGCAGGCTGCTGGGGCCTGCTTGTTGGGCGACGAGCTGCGCGGTATAGACCGCATCTGGTCCATGGCCACCGTCATGCTCGCCTTCGTCGTACGACAAGAGGCGGAGATTGGACGTGAGCCGAAGCAATTCGTTATGGGCCAGGCAAAACTCCCAGCGGCGGGGATGGCGATGGCGCAAATAGTTGTCGATGGTGAAGGTTTCGTAGATCAAGACCCCATTGGGTTTCAGCGATTCGAGGAGCGCGGGAAACAACGCGCGATGGAGATAGAAGAAGACGAGGATGACGTCGTAGGTCTGTTTCGGAAACTCGGGCCGTTCATCCGTCGTTCGCTCGAGGTCCACCGCCCGGACCGTGAGATTGTGGAGGTGCTGTTGTTGTGCCGTCACGGCAAGTTGTGCCATGGCCTGCTCATCGCGGTCCATGGCATCGACCTGAAAACCCTGTGAGGCCAGAAAGAGCGAGTTGCGTCCGGACCCGGCTGCGACGTCGAGCGCCTTGCCCTTCGGTAAGCGGTGGAGTTGCTGCGCGAGAAACCGGGCCGGAGGGGGTCCCACATCTTGAATCCGATGAGCCTGGCGCGATCGTTCGAGCTGCACACCGACCGAACCGGTAACATGCTCCAGCGGAGGGGCCAGTTTTCTCACCCAGATCTTTGCACGTTCGACGGGAAACTCGGCAAAGAGCATGGTGAGGAGCCGTTCCGAAAACGTTTCCAACAGGGCGCAGTCCTGCGTCGCGGCGATTTCAACGATCCGATCGGCCACCTCCGCATAGTCGACCGCCTGGCGGATATCATCTGACGCCGCCGCCGACTCAGTCCGGCATTCTAGTTCCAGGTCCACCGCCAAGGGCTGAGGCCGTCGGCGCTCCTCCGGCGTCACGCCGCAGCGCCCCTGAAACTCCAATCGTTCGATGATGATTTTTCCTGCCATAGTCATACGACGGCAATCGTGCCTTCAATGCTGAACCCTGTTTTCGAGACCGTGACCGGTGAGGCGCCGGCTTCCTTCAGTTTCTCTCCCAGGCCGGATGAGGCCAGAGCCTGTTGCAGGCCTTCAGCTGTCTGACCGAGGAGAAAGTCGAGCCCGAGGACCGCGTAATGGAGCGGGTGGCCATGCGGCCCATCGACCCGGAAGACATGCGCGCGACTGGTGCCTTCCTCGAAATCGGTAATATGATGTTTAGGGAACTGCTGCCGTAGATAAAGGCGGATCACATCGAATTTGGCAACATTGCTCACGAGAGTTCCTTTTGCTGTTCGCCGCACATCTTATTCATTACGCCATTCGCAGGATGCTGAAAAAGGCCGCCAGCTTCGTTCTCGCCTTGAAAGCATCCTCAACGTACCCCTGAGGGTACGCCTCCGGTTATTCCTCTCCTGCGGCTTCGTTGGATGACCGTTTTGAGCATCCCTTACGCGAGCGTTTTATTCAAAGCTCAAGATGGGCTCAGTCCGAGCATTATACGCCCGCGATCTCCTTAAAGTCAGGAGGGCAAATAGCTCCTGGCGCCTTTTAAAGACCGTC
>JANYAJ010000216.1 GCA_025361385.1 Nitrospira sp. | reverse complement strand
CTGGAAGGACGGCAAGCCCTTGTTCGCCGGGAAGGAATATGCGGGCGTGTCGCAGATGTGCCTGCACTACATCGGCGGGATTCTGAAACATGCGCCGGCGCTGGCCGCCTTTACCAATCCCACGACGAACTCCTACAAGCGCTTGACGCCAGGGTTCGAAGCCCCGGTGTTGTTGGCCTATTCCAGCCGGAACCGGTCGGCCGGCATCCGGATTCCCATGTATTCACCGAGCCCTAAGGCGAAGCGGATCGAGGTGCGGTTCCCGGACCCGGCCGCGAATCCCTATCTCGCCTTCTCTGCCATGCTCATGGCCGGGTTGGACGGCATCCAGAATAAGATCAACCCCGGTGAACCGGCTGAGCAGGATCTCTACGATCTCGAGGCGAAGGCCGCGGCGAAGATTCGCACCATGCCGGGCAGCCTCGATGAAGCGTTGAACAACCTTGAGAAGGACCATGAGTTCCTGCTCAAAGGCGGGGTCTTCAGCAAGGACCTGATCGAAGCCTGGATCGGTTACAAGCGGACGAAGGAAGTCGACACCATGCGGTTGCGTCCGCATCCGTATGAGTTCTATCTCTATTACGACGTCTAGAATGCCCGGGACCCATCTGAAGTATGGGTTGACGTGGTAGGGGAGGCATGGTACATATTTCCCTTATGAGCGGAGTCGAGGCAACGGCGCCTCGGTAAGGCTCTCGATATAGGGCACACGGACAACGGCGTCCGTCATTCTGAAAAGGGTGGCGGACGCCGTTTTGTTTTTGGCAGGGGTCGACAGCGACTATGCCGACGGATATAGCGGATAGGTCGGTGCCGATCTATCAATGCAATGCGGACAATGGCGTCCGTCTCTCACAACTGGGAGGCGGACGCTTTGTATTTTAGGCAGGTTCAGTGATCGGATCTTGGGGCTCGGTAAACAAACAGTTGCCGAAACACACAGAAGGAGGCGGTCATGAGCGAAGGAGATGGGGCCAGTAAGCGGACGATGACAGCGAATCCCACAGGTGCGGTCGTGAAAGTCGAATCCTCCGACGAGTATTTTGAGCGCACCGTCGAGCAAGCCGTGGCATCGGCTGTCATCCAAGCCTCCGCTCCATCGCGCCGGAGGTTTCTCGCATCCATGGGAGCAGCCGCGCTCACGGCGCTTGTCGCTGAATTGCTTCCGTTGAAAGAGTTCGCCGCATTCGCGGCCGATCCGGTGGGGAAGCCGGAAAAGACAGATCTCAGCATCGGGTTTATTCCCATCACCTGTGCCACGCCGATTATCATGGCGGAGCCGCTGGGGTTCTATAGCAAGCATGGTCTGAATGCCAAGGTTAAACGCGCCGCAGGCTGGGCCATGGTGCGGGATTGGGCCATTAATAAAGATGTCGACGCGGCGCATATGTTGTCCCCGATGCCCTTAGCGATCACCCTGGGAGCCGGTTCCGTCCCCGTGCCGTTTTACATGCTGGCGGTGGAGAATATTAATGGCCAAGCGATCACGCTCCATAACAAGCACAAGGGCGTGAAGACTGCCGCCGACATGAAGGGATTTCGTTTTTGCGTACCGTTCGACTACTCGATGCACAACTATCTCCTACGGTATTTCCTGGCGGAGGGTGGCGTGCATCCTGACAAAGATGTGCAAATCCGTATCGTGCCGCCACCGGAGATGGTGGCCAATCTGAAGGCCGGTAACGTCGATGGATATCTGGCCCCCGATCCGTTCAACCAACGGGCGGTCTACGAAAACGCAGGGTTTATCTTCAAGCTCTCCAAGGAGATCTGGGATAGGCATCCCTGTTGCGGATTTGCGATCTCCAAGGATTTCGCCACACAGTATCCGAATACGTTCCTGGCGCTCTTCCGGTCTATCGTGGATGCCACCCACTATGCATCGAACCCGGCTCATCGGAAAGAGATTGCCGAGGCGATTGCACCGACGAATTATTTGAATCAGCCGGTGACGGTCTTGGAACAGGTGCTGACGGGAACCTACGCGGACGGATTGGGCGCAATTAAGAAGGATCCGAGCCGTATCGATTTCGATCCCTATCCCTGGCACTCGATGGCGATTTGGATCATGACCCAAATGAAACGGTGGGGTCATTTAAAGGGAGAGGTCAATTACAGCGCCGTGGCAGAGCAAGTCTATCGAGCGGCCGACTGCGACCGGATCGCGAAGGAGTTAGGCTATCAAACGCATCAAGGGACGATGGCCAAGCATACGATCATGGGCCGGGAGTTCGACGCGAGCCAACCGGAAGCCTATGTCCGTAGTTTCAGCATCCATAGCATGGCGTAATGGGCGAAGAGGTAGGGACCGATGAAAACACTTGAAAACGGCAATCCGTGGCTGATCAGAGGGTTTATCCTCGTGATCTTTCTCGGCGGGTGGCATCTGCTCACGCTGCGATCGTCCTTCGAGGCGAAGGGCAAGACGGACGAACAACTGCAGATGATGGAGTTCAACGGAGACATCGTCCGAACGGACAAGGGAGGCTATGCCTGGAATCCTGAGAAGATGAAGGGTGTGCCTGGTCCCCTCGCGGTGGCAGAGAAGGCGAGAACTGAATTGAGCGAGGCGTTCGTCATCAAGGGAACCAACGACCACGGTATCGCCTACCTGGTCCTGTACACCGTCTCGAGATTTGCCGCGGGATTCCTCGCAGCATCGGTCGTGGCGATCCTCTTCGGCATCCTACTGGGGCTGAACCGAGTGCTCTTCCGAGCCGTCAACCCGTTCATCCAGATCTTGAAACCGATCTCGCCGCTGGCGTGGATGCCGTTGCTGCTCTACACGGTCAAGGATCCCAAATGGACAGCGATTCTGGTCGTGTTCATGGCGGCCGTCTGGCCGACTCTGGCGACGACGGCATTCGGAGTGAGTTCACTCAAAAAAGAATACCTGCACGTCGCGGCCATTCTGCAGCTGTCATGGTTCAAACGGCTTTACCGGGTGATTTTGCCTGGGGCAGCTCCGACCATCGTGAACGGTCTGAGAATCTCGTTTGGGAGCGCATTGGTCGCCGTGGTCCCGGCAGAGATGCTGCTGGGGGAGTTAGGCGTCGGCTACCTGAGTTGGATCGAGTGGAATAATCTGGACATCGCCGGGGTCATCTTCGCCATCTTGGTGATCGGGGTCGTAGGCGTCATTTTGGATTCAGGCTTCAACAAACTCGCCGGTCTCGTGACCTATCAGGAGTAACCTATGTCATTTCTTGTCGTCGATCATGTGAGCAAGTTTTTTCCCGGTCATGCCGGAGGCGAAGACGTGTGTATTTTTAAAGACGTGACCTTGAAAGTCGACAAAGGCGAATTTGTCACCGTGATCGGCCATTCGGGATGCGGCAAGAGCACCTTGCTCAACATCATCGCCGGGTTGGAAACCCTGTCGGAAGGCGGCGTGATCTTGAATGGGCGCGAGGTGTCCGGCCCTGGATTGGACCGGATGGTGGTGTTCCAAAATTTTGCCCTCATGCCCTGGATGACGGTGTTCGAAAACATCGCTCTGGCCGTCCGGTCGGCCTACCCGGATTGGGGGCATGAAGAGGTCGTCGCGCATGTGCACAAATATATTGCGCTGGTCGGGCTCAAGGGGGCTGAGGATAAGCGGCCGATCGCCTTATCTGGAGGCATGAAGCAGCGAGTCGGTCTCGCCAGGGCATTTTCAATCGAGCCCAAGGTACTGCTGCTGGATGAGCCGTTCGCCCAGATCGATGCGCTCACCAGAGGAGTCATTCAAGAGGAATTGGTCCAGATGTGGAACGCCACGCGCAACACGGTATTCATGGTCACTCACGATGTGGACGAGGCTATTCTCTTGTCCGACCGCATCATGCTCATGACGAACGGGCCCTCATCGCGCGTGGCGGAGATTGTGGATGTGACGATCCCTCGCCCCAGGTCGAGAGATACGGTCATCGAACATCCCCACTACTACAAGATCAGGAACCATGTGATTCATTTTCTCGTTCGTCATGCCGCACACGGAGTGGCGAGTGAGAGGGGCCTGCAGGGGGAGTCGCCAGCGGCCGCGCCGCTCGTCGTGAGGTTTTGAGGCGAACAGGACAGGGCTGTGGAAGACGTATTAACAAAGGAGGAGCATGCGATGGAAGCGAAGAAGGCGAAAGACATGATTAAGGCAAAGCGGCTCGAGAAGAAGGTAACGATTGCGGAGGTGGCTAAAGCGGTCGGGAGAAATCCAACATTCGTCGCAGCGGTGCTGCAGGGGACGCACAAGCTGCCGGCTGACGATGCGAAGAAAGTCGGCGAACTGCTGGGGTTGGACGCAGAGCTTACCTCGTCGTTAAGTAAGTTTCCGGTGCGGACCGATTTCCCGAATACGACCGATCCGTTCAAGTATCGCTTGCTGGAGATCATCGGGGTCTATGGCGATTCGATGCGCGAACAGGCCAACGAGATGTTCGGCGACGGCATCATGAGCGCGATCGACTTCACGCTCGACATGGAAAAGGTGACCGGCAGCCAGGGCGAGGCTCGCTGCAAAATTACGCTGAACGGGAAGTGGCTCGAGTATAAGACGTTTTAGTGGCCATCTGAGAGTGGGTCTGGTGCGGGAACAAAGGCGTTCCCGCCGCGTTACAAGTGAGTGCGGTAAAGCGGACAACGGCGTCCGTCTCCTATGCGGGAAGACGGACGCCGTTGTGCTTTTTTGAATGTGATGATGATGAAGGAGGCCTCGATGTATACGACGGATCATGAACGGATTGCATCGTTGGTGGCAAAGAAACATCGGTTCCTGGAGGTTTCGCTGTCACGCTACCTCATACTTGCGGCGCTGGCAGGCGTCTATGTGGGATTCGGTATCGCGTTGATTTTCAGTGTCGGCGGGCCACTGGCCGCGGTCGGATCGCCGATGGTGAAGCTGGTGATGGGTGTGTCCTTCGGGATCGCCCTCACATTGGTGATCTTCGCCGGATCGGAATTGTTCACCGGGAACAACATGACCGGCGTGATCGGCGGGCTATCGCGCAGCCTTACCTGGGGTCAAGTAGTGCAACTCAACGTCTGGTCCTGGTTCGGCAACCTCGTCGGCTCGCTGGTGCTGGCCTGGCTGGTCGTCCAATCGGGCGTCCTGTCCAAGGGACCACAGGCTGACCTGATCGGAAATGTGGCGGCCATGAAGATGTCGCTGCCGGCGTGGGAACTGTTCCTCCGGGGCCTTCTCTGTAATTGGCTCGTCTGCCTGGCGGTATGGACATCCGGGAGGACGACGAACGATGCGGCCAAGATCATGCTGATCTTCTGGTGCCTGTTCG
Source organism: Nitrospira sp. (assembly GCA_025361385.1). Classification (GTDB taxonomy): domain Bacteria; phylum Nitrospirota; class Nitrospiria; order Nitrospirales; family Nitrospiraceae; genus Palsa-1315. Next base: position 2,183 of record JANYAJ010000216.1, on the reverse strand, counting down.
CCTTCATCGGTTCCGGGTTTGAACATAGCGTTGCCAATCAATCGTTTCTCGGCATGGCGTTGTTTCTTCCCCATGGGGACGCCGTCAGTTGGACAGGTTATTGGTACAACCAGTTCTATGTCGTCTTGGGAAACATCGTCGGCGGCGGGCTGTTCGTCGGTGGTCTGTATTGGCTCGCGAGTCCCTATACCGTCGCCTATATCGAGCCAAGGGAATTGCCGCGTGTCATTCCGGCGAGGGAGGCCTGCTGAGCCAAATACGAATTGGAAGGAGTGAACCATGGCGACTTCTATTGATCGTACCGTGATGTCGAATGAAGATTGTGTGGTACAACGGCTGCGTGAATGCGGCGCGAGTTCGTTCGAAGATCTGACCAGGCTGCCCGGGCTTGATTGGGTCACGGTGTTCTCAGTTGTCGACCGGCTTAATCGCGCCGGCCTCGTGGTGCTCAAACGAACCGGGGCCGATTACCGTGTGTCATTGGAGAAGGGAACATGAACAAAATCGAGGTCATCAAGACGGAGCACGACGGGTTGGCGGTGAAGGAGATGATTGCCCAGTACGCCAAAACGGGATGGGAGTCGATCCCGGAGGACGATGTCCAGCGCCTCAAATGGTATGGCCTCTTTCTGCGGAACCCTACGCCTGGTTTTTTCATGATTCGGGTGCGGATCCCGGGCGGCAAGAGCAGCTCGTATCAACTGCGGGCCCTGGCCGAGATCGCCGGGACCTACGGCAACGGGGTGTTAGACCTGACGACGCGGCAACAGATACAGCTCCGGCAGATCCGGATCGAAGATGTGCCGGTGGTCTTTGCCAAGATGGATGAGGTGGGGCTGACTTCCCTCCAAACAGGCATGGACAACGTGCGAGGCGTGATGACCTGTCCGGTGGCCGGGTTGAGTCCGGAGGAACTGTCGGATGCGACGCCCATCGTGCGCGCCATCAACGAAGAGATTCTGGGCAATCCGGCCTATTCGAACCTGCCACGGAAATTCAATGTGGCGGTGACCGGCTGCCCGGATAACTGTGTGCACATGGAGACGCAAGACCTGGCGCTTGTGCCGGCCTATCACGACGGTGTTAATGGCAAGAACCTTGGGTACAACCTCTTGGCTGGCGGTAAGCTCGGGTCCGGCGGGTACCGGATCGCCACGCCGCTCGACATCTTCGTGACCGAGGGCGAAGCCTTGGCCGTGTGCCGCGCGATCATTCATATCTTTCGGGACCATGGATCGAGGGAGAATCGCACGCAGGTCCGACTGGCCTTTCTGCTGGAGGAGTGGGGCGAAAATCGGTTCCGGGAGGAAGTAGAAACGCGAGTGGGCAAGACACTGTCACCGGCCGGCATCGATGCGCGAAAAACCGTTGAGAAGAGCCACATCGGCATCTATCGGCAAAGACAGCCAGGCATGAATTATGTGGGATTAAAAGTCTTGGTGGGCCGTATCAAACACGACGATCTGTCCAAGATCGCAGCCTTGGCAGAGAAATATGGAACGGGGGAAATCAGGATTTCACCGGCGCAAGCCCTGATCATTCCGAACGTGTCCGATCGCAAGATCGGCGACTTCGACCAAGAGCCGTTGGTGAAACAATTCGCCTATAACCCCTCTCCGGTCTACAAGGGGCTGGTGAGTTGTGTGGGGAGCGATTACTGCAATCTGGCGGTCATCGAAACCAAAGGCCGTGCGGTGGAAACGGCGAAGGCGCTGGAGGCTCGTCTGGGCAGTACGCTCAAGCCGATCACCATGCATTGGTCCGGCTGTCCCGCTGCCTGCGGGAATCATCTTGTGGCGGATATTGGGTTCTTGGGGAAGAAGGCCAAGATCGATGGGAAAGTCGTCGATGCAGTCGATATCTACGTGGGAGGTCGCTCAGGGCCAGACCCCAAGTTGGCGGTCAAGATTATGGAAGATGTGCCCTGTGACAGGCTGCCGATGGTGCTGGAAGGACTGGTGCCATACCATTCGCGTGAGAAGATGCATCGTGTGAGAGGCGGAGCTGTGAAGAAGGCTCCGCTCAGCAAGGAGGTGTCGAATGCCACGGTGGCATAGTCGGTGGTCTCGCGCTGCATGCGGAACGAGGAGCTATCAGCAAGAGGGCGAGGGTGCGGCCAGGTGCCTTTCGTGCTTGCGGAACCCGCGCTCTCAGAAGGTGCCGGTTTGGCGCGCGCAGTAAAG
>JANYAJ010000176.1 GCA_025361385.1 Nitrospira sp. | reverse complement strand
CCATGAGGCACCCCCCTACCAAAGAAACAGCCCATTTCATCGCATGGAGACTGGGTTTCGCACCTCCGCCTATGTTATTCACATCGTCACTCCCAGAGGTGTGCCCGGAATGCATTGCCGTACGGAACGCAGGGGCAGGTTTGTCTCAGACTCACGAGATGAGCAGACGTGGTGATATCGCACTGGGGCTGGACTTGTTCGAGTTCCTGAGACGCATAGGGATAGCTTGATGCCGCAGAGCGAGCCGATCACCATCTTGATTGTCAGCGAACATGCTGAATCCATTAAACTCGTCACCATCAGTCTGCGCGGATTCTTTCCCGGCTGCCGCGTCGATGTCGCCTATTCTGCCGAAGAAGCCCGTGTCTGGGCGTCACCGCAGGAATGGACTCTCATCCTGATCGACGAACAATGCCTCGCCGGGGACCTTCCCGCAAGCATGAAGCGCCGCACGCCGTATACAGTCATTATTTTAATGAGCAGCCACAACGATTCAGCCGCGGCGATTCAAGCGCTCAAGGCCGGCGTCGATATTTTCCTCGCGAAGACCTCTCCAGCCTTTCTCACGGAACTGCTCTTCTCTGCCAAAGAAGCCATCGAGAAACGCGACCTGCGAGTCGCACTGGACCATGCGCAGGAACGCTATCGCCGGCTCATTGAGTCACTCAGCGACATCGTCTATGAATTGGATGCCAGCGGTTGTTTTGTGACCGTCAGTCCTGGCATTGTGACACTCTTAGGTTATTCGCCCGATGAGCTCATCGGATTGCCCTATACCACCCTCGTGCCTCCGGACCAAGAGTCGGTGGCCCGATATCGCCTCAACGAGCGCCGTTCCGGAGCGCGAGGCACCAGCCATGCCGAGTTGATCTTTCGAGGAAAGCCCACGCAGGATAATAGGCCACTGACCCTCACGGCGGAAGTGAACGCCAGAGGACTCTATGACCCCCTCCGCCGATTTCTCGGCACCGTGGGGCTGATCCGAGACCTCTCCCAACCCAAACAACAAGACAACACGATTCATCAACTTCGCCAAGAACTTCGGCGTACCGATGAACTGCTTGCGCTGGCCCAACGAGCCACACTGTTATCCCAACAACTGGACGAACCACTGGCGTCACTATTGATCGGCTCTCAACGCCTTCTTGCCTCCATTCGCAACGCACGCCTGGACGATCAAGCCGAAGCACTCGTCAGTCATGCCGCAGAAGCCGCGAAACTCGGAGCACAATTGACGCAGGCCCTCCACAAGCGAGAAGCCGTCGAGTTAGGACATACGATCAACGACATCCTTGACGACGCGCTCACGTCCACCGACTCCTCGATCGTGGATGGTGCAGGGATCATGCGGCAACTCTCGTCGCACCTTCCTCCCCTCGCCGGCGAGCGCACGCAGCTCGCGACGCTCGCACACCAACTATTGCACTACGCGCAGACCTACCTCTTGACGGTCGGCCGTCTGCATCGAATCCTCGTCATCACGCGCGCGGTTGGGTCGACCTCCATCTCGGCAGAGGCCCCCGCCCTCTTTGCCCTCGCTCCGCCGACCGAGATCGAGATGGAACTGCTCGAATCGGACATTGTATGGTCGGCAGAATCCCCGGTTCCGTCATCTCCGTCGAATGATCTCCTCGAGTCGTATCAGCTCGTCCGCGAACTCGGTGGCATCTTGGATGTGTCGGCGCCGATGCAGGGGCCCCTTCGTGTCATCCTCCGTCTGCCGACCGCCTCACGCCCACCGTTCGAGAGGTTTCCACTGCCGGATACCGCCGCGGCCGCCTCTCCCCCACGCGTTCCTGAAACGACGCGAGGCACGGCGGCTCCTGCTCCGACAGCCGACCTAGGAAGGCCTCAACAGGAACGGCGGCACAGCGCTCGAACGACAACGGCCCTGCCAGCCACGATTACCGTCGGTTCAACGACGTGGGATGGCACCATTACGAATCTGAGCCTCGGCGGCACCTGCATCACGCTCCCCAAGGACTTCCCCAGCGTGGCGCCACAAGATGCCTATGTCGTACTCAAAACTTCGGTGGGAATCCTCGAACTGCAAGGGATGGCGGAAGAGCGGCCCATCACGCTCTCTTCCGGAACCCCGGTTTCCCATCTTGTCATCGAATTCGATGCACCCAAACGAGAAGAGGCTGCAGTCTTGGGCTCACTGATCCAAGCGGCTCAGGAGCAGGCATTGCCCTTCTCCCTTGAAGTGCTGCTTGCGGTAGAACCATCGTCCACGCTGAATCTCGCGAATCAGCCGATCGCAACCGAACAGGGCGACTACAATCCCCGCGAAGCCGTCCGAGTCGCCTTGCAGCTCCCTGTCCGGCTGGATGTCACAGATCCGACCGGCAAGACACACCGCCTTGGAGCGCTCACGACAAACCTCAGCCGCGACGGGGTCTGTCTCCATCTCAATGCGCCCCCTGAACTCTTACGCGGCTTGGCCACGCTGCACTTCGCCTCGGCACAGACCCCGAATCACCCTGGCTCCCATGAACCGGGAGCCCCGGATTCCGCGCTTCCCGCAAAGATCATCTGGGTAGCTCCGAATCCCACTGCGCCAAAAGAGTTTCCAGCCCAGGACTCCAACCCTGCCCTTCTGGTCGGACTCCGCTTTCACGGGCTCACTCCCTATGCAGAACGGGAAGTGAACCGTGTCGTCCGTCAACATCTGACGTCCCTGGGCGAGTCGGAGTCCTCCTCGCAACAGCCGTCGGTCATCAGCATTCTGCGAGAATGCCGGAATCCACGCGGCCAGGCGATCATGATCACCGACGACCATCTGCGCTCGTCACTCGCACCGAACACACCGGTCGTCATCATCGCTCCCGGCTACGGCCAGACCTCGTTGGATGCCAGCACCCTATCCTACTACCTCGCACACCATCGGATCCGGGTCTTGCGGTACGACCACACCAACCATGTCGGGCTCAGCGATGGTGACGACCGGTGTGTTCGGTGCGAGTGACGGGCGCAGATGGTCGTCGGTGATCATGATCGCCTGGCCGCGTGGATTCCG
>JANYAJ010000175.1 GCA_025361385.1 Nitrospira sp. | reverse complement strand
GCCCCCGTCATCGAGTCTATGGCATTGAGGAGGAGATTGAGCAGGACCTGCTTGATCTGTTGTCGATCCAGCATGACACGAGGCAGGTCAGACGCCAACTCTTTTTCAATCTTGATCCCACGGCTGTCCGCCTTCACGTCGATGAAATAGAGGCAGGAGGCGACAATATCGTTGAAATCCTCGTCCGTCAGTTTGGGTTCCATGTATCGGGCATAGTCGAGAATTTCCTGGATCAATCGCTCAATCCGATATACATCGTCGAGCACGACTTTGCTGAACTCCTGAATAAATTGCGGGTCATCTTTTCGTTCAGGCGCCAATTGGATAAAGGTTTTAATTGATGTGAGGGGATTTCTGATTTCATGAGCGAAGCCGCCGGCGATCGTCTCAAGGGATTTCAGCCGATCCGTCCGCTTCATCAGTGTGTGTGAGCGATGCAGGTCTTCGTACAGCACAATGGTGTCGAGTGCATTGGTGGCGGTTTGTGCCAGCGCGGCGAGCATGGCCTTGCTCAGCGCCTGTTCTGTCGTGAGAGGGACTGCTGCGCCGAGGACGGTGAAGGCAATGAGACGGCCTTTGTTGAGATGCGGCACGATGCGGGAGGCCTGCATCGATTCCATTGCTTTGCGTGCGTCGGCTCCGAAGTCAGTGCCTTGGAGGTCAGTAGCCAAGTCGGTCTGTGCCATGATCCGTTTAGTGGCGAGCAGGTGGTGAGGCAAGGGATGGCTTACGGCCAACGTTGAAGGAATATCGGCGTGGGCATCCGAACTAACCATATTGGCGCGGCGATAACATTCGTGTTCGCGATCCAGGACGAATAGCGCCCCATGGGTCGTAGCCCCTGCGCGACAGAGTTCTTGGATAATGCGATTACCGATGGTCGGCAGGTCGGTCATCGTGCCCAGGTCTGACGCAAACTGTGTGACGACAGTTAAGAGCTCACTGGAGGACGACGCTGAGAAGTCGGTATTCGGTGGGCGTGACGTCATAACGAAGAGGGAGCACAGTGGTGCCTCGGGAGAGTCATAGGAACGTGCATATTGCGCATGAATGGTCTACGTGTTCAAAGATGTACAGGCGGGAGTATACACGGCACGGGTACGTTCAGCTAGCGGATTTATATTTTTCGATAACGGCGAAGAGGGCCTGCCCATCGAACGCAGGAAGGATGCGGGGCGTGAGGATGCCGGCTTGCTGGAGAAATGAGGTGAGCGATGAGCGGTCGAAGGTGTGCAGCAATCCATGCCGGATGGCCTCACGGAGCCGCCCCAAGTAATGCAGTAGGATCTGGGCTTGCGGACTAAATTCGTCCTGATTCGCGCTGTGCAGGTGTCGGCGATAGAGCACCGAGAGGTCGGTCTCAGGCTGGAAGACCGTGAGGACGAGGCGCCCCTTGGGGTGAAGCACGCGGTACAGCTCACGAATGGTGACCAGCGGAGAGGGAACGAACAACAGCGACAGATTGCAGACGATGCGATGGAACGAGTCATTTTTGAAGGGCAGGCCCTGCGTCCAATCCGTATGCACCCATTCAGCCGTCAGCGGCGGGTGGATGGTGAGCGTGCCTGCGAAGTCACTGTCGAGTTCCCGATGTAACGCACGGAGATTCTGTCGTGCCTGCGTCAGCGATTCGTGAGAATGCCCCAAGCCGATGACATGGACAGGACGTTCAGGACTCCATCCGCGCTGGCGTGAGCGGTAGGCTTGGTTCACCATTGTGGCTCGAACCAAATCGCCATGGCCGACCCCCACGTCCATGAGCAGGGAGCCCGGTTCGAGAGGGCTAAGCAGCCGGTAGAGATCGTCTAAGAGTTTCCAGTATTCGTGCAGATTTCCGAGCTGGGTAAGCTGCTGTAGGTGTGCGACCCTCAGGGCTTCGCGCGTAATCTGCGAGAGGTTGTGGCGAAGACGGGTACGCTCCAATTCGATGCGCTGTTGACGGGCCAGCATGTCGCGGGCCTGTATGCTGAGTTCAGCCGGAACGGCTGGCAGCGAGATGACGGTCGCGATCTGCTCCAGGATCTGTCGGAAGGCCAGTGGGTGTTGCTCATTGAGTGGGAGCTCCTGGCCAGTCAGCGGGGTGGGAACCGTTGCGAGGCGAGTATGGGCTCCCAACGCCGTGAGGAATGCCTGTGGGAGATCCGCCGGAGGCAGCGGCCCGAAGGGAGGGCCTGGGATCGTGAGAATGGCCGATGGTGAACGAAGGAGGCGCAGATCCGCAAGTGTGGAGGCGAGGTCTGTAAAGTGGCCTGCCACGAGATCGCCGACAAAGCGATCGATATTGACGTTGAGCCCGAGCAGATTGGCGATGCCACGTCGGAGTCCGTATCGGTGGTCGGCCACGAGGTCATGGCCATGGACCGTCATCAGCATGGCCTGAATATCGACGACCGGATTGATCAAGAGCAAGAGGTCGAGGGGGCGAGATTGTATCGCCGTCTTGAGTGCGACCCGTGCAGACAGATCGCTGGCCATCACGATCAGGGGCGCGGTGGGCCAGGTATGTTGCACAAACTCCACGACTTTCAGGAGGTCAGCTTGCATGCTCCGTAACGTCGTCTGTTGCAGCTCGCCATCGCTGAGCCCGACATGGTTGGTGTGGTCGTACCGCAAGACCCGGAGCCGGTGGTGTGCGAGGTAGTAGGACAGGGTGCTGGCATCCAACGAGGTTTGGCCGTAGCCGGGAGCGATGATGACGACCGGTGTGTTCGGTGCGAGTGACGGGCGCAGATGGTCGTCGGTGATCATGATCGCCTGGCCGCGTGGATTCCG
>JANYAJ010000005.1 GCA_025361385.1 Nitrospira sp. | reverse complement strand
CATTCGCGGCCAGTTGGGTGAATGGAAAGACGCGCTTACAGATAATTTCGTGCTCGAGCCGGAAGGGCGCAATACCGCCCCAGCGATCGCGCTCGTGGCCCTCGAACTGGTCCGTCGAGACCCTGACGCAATTATGTTGGTGGTCCCGGCCGATCATGTGATCAAGGGGCAGCGAGCGTTCGATGCAGCGGTCACATTGGCGGCGAAGCTGGCCACGCAGGACTATTTGGTGACGTTTGGTATCAAGCCGATTCGTCCTGAGACAGGTTACGGCTATATCAAGCCCAACCGGAACGTAACGTTGGAGAAACAGGGCTCGCTCAAGGGGCACCCGGTCAGCCGATTCGTTGAAAAGCCCAATGCCATCAAGGCGGCACAATATCTCAAGGCGGGTGACTATTATTGGAACAGCGGCATGTTCATTTGGCGTGCCGCGGCGATTCTTGACGAGATTAAGTGCCACCAACTGGCCCTCTATCGTGGGATCGAGCGGATCGGCCAATTGATCCAGACCGGAGCATCAAGGCAGGCAATTGACGATGCCTACCAGGTGCTCAAGCCGGTCTCGATCGATAACGGTGTGATGGAGCAGTCGAAGAAAGCCGCGATCGTGCCCGTGGCTTTTCAATGGTCTGACGTCGGGAGCTGGGGAAGTTTGGATGAAGTGGCGTCGAAGGATAAGGCCGGCAATGTCCTGGTCGGTCGTGTCGTCGACATCGATAGCCATCGGTCGATTGTGTATGGGGATCGCCGTCTTGTGGCAACGATCGGGCTCACCGATATGGTGGTGGTGGATACGCCGGACGCCACATTGGTCTGCCCGAAGTCTCGCGCGCAAGACGTGAAGCAGTTGGTCGAGATTCTCAAGAAGCAGAAAGCGCCGGAACATCTGGAGCATCTCACCGTGCAGCGGCCATGGGGGTCTTATACGATCTTGGAAGAGGGACCAGGTTATAAAGTGAAACGGGTGACGGTGAATCCTGGAGGACGTCTATCATTGCAGCTCCACCATAAACGGAGCGAACATTGGGTGGTGATTACCGGGACGGCACGGGTGACGCGTGGGGAGGAGGTGTTCGACCTCAAGACTGGCCAGAGTACGGGGATATCTGTCGAAACCCCTCACCGGTTAGAAAACCCAGGTCATGAGACGCTCCATATCATTGAAGTGCAGAATGGGCCCTATCTTGGGGAAGACGACATCGTCAGGTTGCAGGATGATTATGGAAGAAACGTTAAACAGTGAGGTGTGATCTGTGATGGGTGATGGATTGGGATATTTTCTGTGCTGCATGACTGATCACGGATCACCCATCACGCATCACAGGAGTTAGGTATGGGACTATTTCGTGAATACGACCTGCGCGGCATCGTGGGGCAGGAACTCACTGACCCCATTGCAGAGCAGGTAGGGCGCGCCTACTGCACCTATGTAAAAGACCGTGGGGTGAAGACGATTTCCGTTGGACGGGACGGACGATTGAGCTCACCGGGGCTCCATAGGGCTCTTGTGCGAGGCCTGCTCGCCGGTGGCTTGGATGTGGTGGATATCGGCATTTGTCCCTCGCCTCTGGTGTATTTCTCCCTGTTTCAGCTTCCGGTAGACGGGGGTATCATGATCACCGGGAGCCATAATGCGGCTGAATACAATGGATTCAAGATCTGCATCGGGAAAGAGGCGATTCATGGGGAGGAGATCCAGGCGCTGCGGGCGGTGATGGACGCTGGCGCAGTTGTTTCAGGGGCAGGGACGCTATCGGAACATCCGATCATTCCCGATTATCTGGCCTACATCAAGAAGAGCTTCAGCCACGTCAACGCCAAGCGCCTGCATGTCGTCATCGACTGTGGAAATGGTGTCGCGGCGTTGGTGGCCAAGGAGGCGTTGGAGCTTTTAGGCTGCCGCGTCACTGGGCTCTATTGCGATCTTGATGGGAGATTCCCGAATCACCATCCCGATCCCACGGTCTTAGAGAATCTTGACGATCTGATTCAGGCGGTCAAAGAGCACAAGGCCGATGTCGGGATCGGCTACGACGGAGATGCCGATCGTATCGGGACCATCGATGAGCAGGGGAACGTGTTATGGGGCGATCGTCTAATGGTGGTCTACTCACGCGATATTCTGGCTGAAAAACCCGGGAGTACTATCATCTCCGAGGTCAAATCGTCGCAGAGCCTCTATGACGATATTGCGAAACGAGGGGGGCGCCCGATCATGTGGAAGACCGGTCATTCCCTGATCAAGGCGAAGATGAAAAGCGAAAAGGCCGTCTTGGCTGGCGAAATGTCCGGGCACATGTTTTTTGCCGATCGGTATTTCGGGTATGACGACGCGATTTACGCCTCCTGCCGACTGGTGGAGATTCTAGCCAAGACGACCCAGCCACTCTCTGCCTTGGTCGCGGATCTTCCGAAGACGTCGGTCACTCCAGAGATTCGAGATGACGTGTCCGACTCCATCAAGTTCCAGCTGGTCAAACATGTGCAAGATCGATTGGCCGTCTGTATGAAGAACCGCGAGCCGCTTGGACCTGCCAAGTTGGTGATTCGCGATGTGGTCACCATCGATGGGGTTCGCGCCATATTTGACGATGGATGGGGGCTGATCAGAGCTTCGAATACCCAGCCGGCTCTTGTGTTGCGTTTTGAGGCTACCTCGCCGGAGCGGTTGGCCACGATCCGCGCAGTCATCGAGAGCGAACTCAAGGCGGCCAAGCAAGCTCTTGGCTGTTAGCGGGATGCTGACCCCCCGCCAGCTTCGTTCTCGGCTCATCGAAATCCTCAACGTTCCCCTGAGGGGACGTCTCCGGTTTTGATTCGTCTGCGGCCCTGCTGGACGGAATTTTTGAGCATCCTGGAGGGTGTTTACTTCCTGCGGCGTATCTACCCCGAGACGTAATGACTTCGTATCAACCTCCACGGGCTCATCAGCGGGGTGCTTTGCTGTTCCATGCTACTTTCTTGCGTGTCTGGATTTTTCTCGCCTGCCTGATCCTGGGTGGCATGAGCAGTTCAGTCTCCTGGGCTGGTGCTGGCGATCTGACTACAGCCAGACCCTTCCAAGTCGGAGAACAGCTCACTTTCGATATTTCTTGGCTGAATATCACCGCAGGCACAGCGGTGATGGCGGTTACTGGCGCCGGTGTGGATGGAGACCGACCCTTGGTGAAACTGGTCACCACCGCACAGTCGAGGCCGGCGATCACCAAGTTCTTCCCGGTAGACAATCGGGTGGAGTCATTACTGGACCCCGCCACGCTCCTACCGGAGCATCTGACGTTTAAGCGACGCGAAGGGAAAAAGAAAGAAGATATCGAGTACACCTTTCATCAACGCGAGGGGGCGGTCACCGTCGTCAAGGGCGGGGTGACTGAACGGTTGGAGATGCCTCCGGGTGCCCAAGACGTCATCTCCTGCCTCTACTATACGCGCAGTGCATTGTCGCTCCAGCCAGGTGCATCGCTGACGATGAACGTCTATCACGATAAGAAGAATCGGAAGTTGGACGTACGGGTTGAGGAGATCGAAACAATCAGCGGACCGTGGGGTGCGGTTGAAACAGCCCGCCTGTTGGTCGTCATGCCGTTCCAAGGCCTTTTTCTCAACCAGGGTAACATACGGGTTTGGTTGACCAACGATGAACGGCGCATTCCGGTTCGGATGAAGGCCAAAGTCGTTATTGGGTCGATTGTGGCCGATCTCGTCAGTGGATGGCAGTCTTCGTCACCCGCCCCATGAGAGAACCAGCCTTTCGTTGCCCGCCCTATTCAAAACAGTTATACTCGCCTCTACTATGGGACAGTTTCCTCTTACTTTAAGCAGATTTATCAATCAACAGCAGGCGGCGAATCCTAGTGAGGCTGGAGATTGTTCCGGTCTTCTGGTCCAGATCGGCCTGGTCGGTAAGCTCATCGCGCAGGATCTCAGACGGGCA
>JANYAJ010000001.1 GCA_025361385.1 Nitrospira sp. | reverse complement strand
CTTCATGGACACGTAGACGTTGTGCACCATGTCACCTTCCCTGATGGCATCACCGACACGGAGTAGACTAGCCCCTTCGCATTTGCGATCCGAAAGCTCTGATTCGCAGTGGCCGTGCTCAGGCCCATTGACGAAAACGCCACGTTCGTCGTGCCACCTGGCAATCCCGTCACACTTTGGTTCAGAATCTGAGCGCTAAATATTGGAGCCCCTGCAGCAATTCCGCTGACGTTAATGAGTCCGCCCGTCAATTGAATCGTGACCGTCGCTTGGCGGTTGCGATTCATCGCTACGACTCTCGCGAGGTTTAAGTTACTGGAAAACTCGCTCACGGCCTCCCGCAGATCATGATCGGATTTCCATTGCGTATAGGATGGGATGGCGAGCGCCGAAAGAATCCCGATGATCGCCACGGCAATCATCATCTCGATCAGTGTAAAGCCGCTCTCGGAGTTCTTGAGCCTATCCATACAATCTGTCCTATTTTGCACTCGTACACCCATAGCGCCAGTCACCCTCACGCAAGGGACATGCCATTAGGCACAAGGGAACAATTCCTCCTAAGCTATTGATATACAAGAACGCCTTAGGGACTGCTCCCCCTTCAACATGAACAGTTTTCGGACCTGGGAAGACAATTTTCGACAGGAGGAAGATTCACATGGAGGAGCTCATGAATGGAAGAGAACCGTGAGAGGGGCCAATATGGCCTAACCAGGATACGGAGGGATTGGCTATTTCATCGCCACGGCTCTGACTTGGCGATAGGTGGTGAGCCCTTGAAGTGCCTTTCGAATGCCATCTTGGACCAATGTGACCATACCCTCTGTTTGTGCGAGCGTCAGCATCTCGGCGGTACGTGATCGAGCTTGGATGAGCTGCTTCATGCCTTCCGAGGGAAGCAGCAATTCATGGAGGGGTACTCGGCCCTTGAAGCCAATTCGGTTGCAGACCTCGCAACCTCGTCCACGGTAGAGACGCCACTTAGGCCCATACTCGATACCGAGAGTGGGCCAACCCTCCGCGCCGTATCCCTGTACTAACTCGTCGTACTCCTGTCGGCTCGGATGATAGGCCTCTTTGCACTGGGTGCAGATCCGTTTGCAGAGCCGCTGGGCGAGGACTCCCACCATAGCATCGGCAAAATTAAACGAGTCACAACCAAGGTCCAACAATCGGATCACGGTTTCAACCGCACTGTTCGTATGGAGGGTACTGAGCACCAGGTGCCCTGTGAGCGAGGCCTCAATGGCGATATCAGCCGTTTCCTTGTCCCGCATCTCGCCGATCATGATGACGTCGGGGTCGGCACGCAGAAATGCCCGCATCGCGGTCGCAAAGGTCAGGTCGATCTTCGGATGGACCTGAACTTGGCGGAGACCGTCCTGGGTAATTTCGATGGGGTCTTCGGCCGTCCAAATCTTTCGTTCGTCGGTATTGATGTGCTTGAGAATCGCATGCAGCGTCGTCGTTTTTCCGGACCCGGTTGGTCCGACACAGAGGATGATCCCATGCGGTTTCTCTGCAATGGCTTGAAGGGCCCGCAAGGTTTCTGGAGCAAACTCCATCGCCTCAAGCGGCATCGGCTGCTTGGCCGTGAGAATCCGCAGCACGACATCTTCATCCTGTCCGGCAGTCGGCAGGGTCGCGACACGTAATTCGATCTCTCGATCCTTTGCCAGCCGATACCGGATCTTGCCGTCTTGGGGTTTACGCCGTTCGGCAATGTCGAGATTGGCCATGACCTTGATGCGCGACACGACCGCGCGCCGATAGGCCGCGGGAATTCCCATGTAGGTGAAACAGGTGCCGTCGACGCGCAGACGCACGGCCATATCTTTACGCTCCGCGTAGGGTTCGATATGAATGTCCGACGCACCGAGGCGGTCGGCTTCGAGGATCACTTGGTTGGTCAACCGGACAATGGCTGAATCGTTCTCGTCGATTCCACCGGAGGTAGGATCGATGGCAGCCTCAAGATGGATTTCATGGACCAACTCGCCGAGAATGGCGCCAATCGACCCTCTCGGTCCCTGCCCCGTTGCCAGATGAAGAAATTGTTCGATGTCCCGGCGTAACCCGACCGCATAGCGAATGGTCATTCCAGGAAATGCGCGACGCACATCCCACCCCTTGTCGAGATCGTGCGGGTCGCTGGTGAGCACGTCTATTAACGAGCCGCGCCGCGCGATGGGAATCCACGCATGCTTTTTCAAATAGTCGACATTGAGGTTTTTCAACAGCTCACGGTCAATTGCGGTCCGTTCGTCATATGGCAGATAGGGACATTGATAGAAATCGCTTAGCGCAGACCCGAGCGCCTCTTTCTGAACGCCATAGCGGTCCAGGAGGAGAGATTCGAGATCGACTGTGCCATCGGACGATTCATCGACTGCAACAGTCAGATCAGAGAGGCTGATCAGGCCACGATACACCAAGCTATCAAGCACGTTTTGTTCGATCGCGTAGCGCGATGGTTTCGCCGAGCGACCTCCTTTCTTTCCCCCTGTTCCACCGGCCAATACGTCTACCTCAACCGTCATGCATGACGCCTTTCGTTCTTGCCTTTCCTCTAGTACTTCGCCATCCACGTGCCGGGTGCTCGATAGACCACGGGAAGCCCTCGAAACAGTCCTTGCGCCAAGTCGGCGTTGTACCAGATCTCGATTACGTCACCGATTCCGATCGACGTCACGCTCTGTCCTGCCATCACCGCCCCATACAGGCGAGCAGATCGTTCAATCCTGATTGCACCGGCCGCATAGAGCAGACCGTTGAGGTGGATGCCTGACAATTGCACCGGCACTCTTGTCCCGAGGGACTGCGCCCCCGGCGGAGAGGGGCTGAGGGCCGGAACAGATTTCCCTGCGGCCCGAGGCTTGAGCACCACATGACCCTGCACGACCAGTAACCCTTCGACGTAGTCTGTATCGAGCAGCAATGTGTCCATATTATCGACATGAGGCGGCCGCCCATCGACTGTGTCGACAAACACCAACCCATGGTGGTCTCCAACAGCCTGAGATTCCAGCGCTGCTGCAGGCGTGACTCCCTGATCCGAGTCCGAGGCCCCCTGCGGATGAAGCTGTCCCATACGATCGAGTCGGTAATAGGTCCCCCAGCGCAGTGCGAGCTTCTTGAGTGAATCGTAGTCCCACTGATCGAGCCTTAGCCCAGGCGTCGGATATTGGTGCAGGTGCACGTTATCAGAAAGCGGAGGATTCGCTCCTTGGCCTGACGGAGGTGCAATGATCGAGACCATCCCTCCGATCCAATATTCCGTCCAGCGATCCTGAACAGACAGCATCTGATCATACGACTGCCCTGTCACCGGCGCGCTATTGCTTTTGAGGACGAGGTCCTCGACTCGCTGCATCGCAAGATCGCCCACCACTCGCTGATCGCCCCAATGCACCAGCACGGGAGATGCACCGCCTGACTGCAGGGTTCCCAACGACTGTCCAACTTGTACCGCCGCGCGAACCGCAGGAATCGACAGAGCTCCAAGCTGAAGCCGCACCGTTCGTGTGATCGGTCGACGATCGACCGTCATAGCTGTGACCTCAACCGTACTCAGTAAACCAGGCTGCAGAGGACCATACACTTTCACAGCAAGAATGCGGCCAAGGCCTCGTAGCGACGCGAACAAGCCGTTGGGGGTCTGATTTAGCACCTGGTCGTCTGTGGGGTTCGATGCACTCAGGAAGACATCCGGACGATCGATGGTGCCGATAAATTGTGAACGCCCGGTCGCGTCGAAGAACGATGGCCCACCTGCAAGATCTCCTTGCCGCTTGGCCAACACTTCGGCAATGGCTGTTGGCGTGGATGAGGGATCGTGGAACCAGCTCATCACCACATCCGCCGCACCGTCGGCCAGCTGTTGCGCGATGCTGTCCTCTCTCATGGCGCTCACACCAGGTCCATCCTGACTGGCCAGAAACAGAGCCGTCATACTGGCGATCCCAAGCAAAACGATCAGCATGAGCGCCGCGAGAAGTACGTGGCCTTTGTCGCACTGATTCACACATTCTGATGCAGGCCGTTCTTCCATCTCCATATCCTCACTCCCATTCGTGTTGAAGCTGCAACTGTTATGTCCTGAGACTAATTTCCCGGACTGCGCGCATCCCTTGATCAGACATCATGACTTCAACCACGACCAGCCTGACGAGGGTGGATTGTGTCACGGCCCGCCCGTTTGCATCCCAATATGAAAATCGCGCCTCCCTGATATCTCCAACCAAGACACTTGCACCACCATCAACCTGTCGCAGCAATCGCAGAACACCCTGGTCATCATGACGGCTGTAGTAACGCACACGATTCAAGAGAACGACAGAGGCTCCCGATGGAATCATCATTGTGAGTGGCTGCGTCAGGGTGAGTAGTCGCCGCTGTCCATCACGAGCTAGGGCCAGCGTCTCGCAATGCTCCACCCAACAAGCGACAATGGTTTTCCGATCATCCCATCCTCGCCCGTCTTCGACCGACAGCGCCGTTTGACCGATTGCCGCCGCTGCCGTGATCGTCGTTGAGAGGCCTTGCAGATTCGCCGAAAACTCCACTGAGTCCGAAGCTGCGGTGGTCAGAGAACCGGGCCCTGCGAGCCGCAATTCCTGCTCGAGCACTTCCAACCCCAGGCGAAGATCTTGCTGTTGTGCGACCTCACGTTGTTGCCGCATAAATTGTTGCTGTAAATAGGACAGGGCTTGAAGCGTGGCGCCCAAGACGACCAGCCCTGCCGCCATGGCAAACATTAGTTCGGTCAAACTGGTACCGGCCTCCATCCTCGCTCTGCGGCCGATATCTCCTATTTGACTATCTGAATACATGTTGTCTCCCTCAAGTGGCGACTTGTTATTGGCTCCCAACAAACAGGGGATTGGCCAGGAGCGTTCCCACTCGTACCTCGCGCGGACCTGACCCGGACGCATAGGCTGCACGAGCCTCGATCACGACATGCCCTGAGGCCGATAGTGGACCGGAACGGCTCGGCGTCACCGTCCAGATCAGTTGGACGCCATCCTGGTCCCAACGCCCGGAATACGTTCCATCACCGGCCACTGCATCGCCGCCTACTCCGTTGTCATGCATGACAAGGTCCGGGACACCATCGTGATTCAAATCATCCAGCAAGAGACGATCCCATCTCGCAGACCGTTTGGCCTCAATCCGCGATTCCGCCATTGCCAGGGCACGCGTGGCCAACATGCCATTTCGAACAATCCGCTCTGCTGCCTCAAACGCTCCCATCGCCCCGACGAGTCCGGTCATTGTGAGCGCCATCGCCACAAGCACTTCGGCAAAACTGGCTCCGCCCTCTGCCTGAAATATCTGATCCCACATCATGGGGCGGACACTCGTCCGGTGATACTCACCGTGAATCGGGTTTCCCGGCCCTGGCTGTCTCGCACACGAATGGTGGTCGGGGTCGCAGCCCGACCACTTGGCTGAAATAGCAGATCAGGGCCGGCGGTTGGCTCTTCCACAACCACCCCCCTGTCCGCATAGTGATAGACGTGCAGAATACCCTCGGCATCCGCTCGTCGGAGCGTGATCGTACGGGCCTCTCGATCAAATGTGACACGAAGGCGTTCTCGCCTGGCCATCGCCAGCTGTCTGGCGAACCGGAGTTCCGAAGCGATCTCTGCCGTGGCGCTCCGCGCCTGAACCCTAGCAGTCAATATCTGATAACTCGGCTCGGCCAACATCGTCATGATCCCCATGATCGCTAATACCATGAGAAGCTCCGTCAGACTCCAGCCTTGCTCCTGCATCTGTCGGTCTTTCGGCATATGCCCCTCGCAGAAGAGCTCCACTTAGGATGATCGACCTGTCCTCCAAAACTCATGCCCACGCCTATACGGATGAATACTTACTGATGGAGAACGCGAAATACTTCGAAAGTTCACAGGGTTTCACATCATCACGAGAAGATATGGGGGCGAAACGGGCCTATGCCCTGAGCAATATGAAGAGAGAGGGCTAGAGAGCCATTACTATTTCAGATACAGGGGAACGCCCAAATAGATACTACGTGGAGCATTAGTAGCCAGGACCGAGGAGACCTTGATACCAATCGAGGAGCGGCTGGGCAAAAAACATCGAGAGGAGGGCCCCCAACACAAGGAAGGGGCCAAAGGGGATATAGTCATCACGTTTGATGATGCGTAGCGCGATCAAGCTCATGCCGACGACAGACCCCGTGAGTGAACCAATCATGATCGTGAGGAGCGCAGGCTTCCAACCAAGAAACGCGCCGACCATCGCCAGTAGCTTGATATCGCCCCCTCCCATTCCCTCCTTGCCAAACAGATAGGGACTCAGCCAGGCCAAGAGCCAGAGGATGCCGCCTCCGATGGTGACGCCAAGCACCGAATTGACCATACCAACCGGCAGAACGGTCGCTGCGCCCAGAAGTCCAACCGTCATGCCTGGTATCGTAATGACATTAGGGATCATTTTATGGGTGAGATCTGTTCCCGTCACTACGACCTACGCCGAAAACAGCAAGGCATAGAGGGCGGTCGTCCAGCTGGGACCGAAGAACCACAAGACCGTGAGATAGCCGAGTGCATTGGCGGCTTCAACCAGGGGATAGCGTATCGAAATGGATGTGCGGCAAGCCCGGCAACGGCCTCCCAGCCAGAGGTAACTTATCAACGGAATATTATCGTAGAACTCGATGGGGTGAGCGCATGAGGGGCAATGGGAGCCTGGCCAGGCGATCGATTCTCCTCTGGGCAGTCTATAGATGCAGACGTTGAGGAAACTGCCAATCAGCGCGCCGAGGATCCCGACCAGAAGATAGAGCGGCCATTCTTGCATAATCGACTCAGGACCCGGCGACAGCTCGGAACGTCGGGCGACGCACTTCGCATGCCAAATGAAAAAGACTAGGTAGTTTGACTAGGGCCATCTCCCTGAATTTACTTATAGCGTCAGAGTTCTCTATAATCTGCTGTCCGCTTGGCGAGGGTTTACTCCTGCGAAGTTCTCCGTCAAGTTTAATTATACTGCACTCTTTCATTCATCAAAGGAGAACACGATAATGGCACGGACCGCACCGGCTGCAAAGCCAAAACCGAAGACGAAAACGAAGCCCAAGCCATCCCTGGCGAACCTCGCCCCGCCACCACGCAAGAAACGGCCAGAATCCCTCACCAGTCGCGAGCAAGAGATCCTTGAACTGATTTGGGCTGGGTTCAAAAACAAGGAAATCGGGCAGCGGCTCAAGATCAGCGTCAAGACCGTCGAGGCCCATCGGGCCAACATGATGAAAAAGATGCGTGTGTCGAATACCGCGCAGCTGCTCAAGACCGCAATCCAAGACGGGACGATCAAGATCCGGTAGGCTTCGCCGCCGGCGCTGCGATTCTGCGGCGCTGGCGGACCGCTTCGAACAGCGTGACGGCTGCTGCAGCCGAGACATTCAGCGACTGCACCTTGCCCAACATCGGAATCCTAATCCGGTCGTCACAGGCCCCCAGCACGCCAGGACGAATCCCTTCTCCCTCTCCTCCCAACACCAGCGCAATCGGCCCTGTCATGTCGATGTCGGTGTGGAGTTTCTCCGCCTGCGGATCGACGCCATACACCCAGAGGCCTTCCTCTTTCAGATCCTGAATCAAACGAATCAGATTGGCCACGCAGCCAACGGGAATGTGATCGATCGCCCCGGCTGAGACCTTTGCCACCACCGGCGTCAGACCGACGGCACGCCGTTCCGGAATAAAGACCCCATGAACACCGGCAGCTTCGGCCGTCCGCAAGACCGCACCTAAGTTATGGGGATCTTCGACCCCGTCGAGAAGCACAAGGAAGGGCTTCTCGCCCCGCGCCTTCGCCCGGCCGAGAATATCCTCCGTCGTGCTAAACGATTTGGCCGCGATGTAGGCGATGACGCCTTGATGATTTCCGGTCGGCACCAATCGCGCAAAAGCAGGAGGAGGCTCGATATGAACGGGGACTCGCTTCACCTTCGCCAGCTGCACGAGATCGGCAAACTGCCGATCGGTTCGCATCAAAATCAGCCGCTGCAACGGACGAGTGCCGGCACGCAAGGCCTCACGCACCGCATGCAGCCCGTAGATCAGATCCTGAGGACTATCGCTTCCAGCGACTGGTGCCGTCTGGCTTATCTTCAATGACGATGCCGCTGGAGGCGAGGAACTGACGAATCTCGTCGGCCTTCTTGAAATTTTTCTGTTTCCTGGCTTCATTGCGTTCGGATACTTTCCCTTCGATCTCAGAATCTGTCAGAGTCGTTCCAACTGTTAGGTCCGCTCCTATAGAGACGGACATGGTTAGATCTCCGGCAAGCTCGATCGTAGAATAGAATCGCCATTTGTCTAGTTGAAATAATCCCAGGCAGTTCCCCAGCGAACGAAACTCTTCTTTGGCGATCTTTCGCGCCTCAGTCGAAAGTCCCTCGTCCAGCAGTTTGTTCACACCGCTCCGCATGCCCTGCAAAGCTGCGATCGCCACCGGCGTGTTGAAATCATCCTCCATCGCCTCTCGAAATGCCACCCTGCATCGCTCGATCACTCCCATGAGCTCCTTGTCAGCCGTGGTTCTTTCTTCTGGCTCAGCCAGTCGCTTCACCAATAAATCGTAGAACCCATTCAACGCATTTTTCGCT
>JANYAJ010000502.1 GCA_025361385.1 Nitrospira sp. | reverse complement strand
CCCTGGCCTGCACCAACGTGTCGTCAGGCCTGACGCTTGACGAAGAAGGTGGCAGCTTGGGCGCGCCGTGAGATATGTAGTTTTTGGAACATGTTGGCAAGGTAGTTCTTCACCGTCTTGTCGCTGAGTTGCATCGTGGTGGCGATTTCCTTGTTGGTCAATCCTTCCGCCACCAACGCCAGCACGCGCTCTTCTTGAGGAGAAAGAGATTGCCCTTGCACCGGGCCACTCTGCTCGGGCCAGGCTTTAATCCAATTCAGTGCCCGTTGAGTCAGTGTTGGATTGAGAATTGATTGTCCGCTGAACACGGCACGAATCGATCGAGTTAACAGGGTTGAGTCAATGTCCTTGAGCACGTATCCCTGTGCGCCGGCCAATACCGCCGCCAGCACGGATTCCTCGTCCGCATAAGACGTGAGAAAGATGATACGCGTCATCGGATAGCTGGCGAGAATCGCACGGCAGGCGTCGACGCCGGATCCATCGGGAAGCCGTACGTCCATCAAGACGATGTCCGGTCTCAGTCGCTTCACCGTCCGGACCGCGGCGGCTTTGGTGCCGGCCTCGCCGACAACGATAATGCCGTGATTGTGGTGCAGGACGGTTCGCAGGCCAACACGGACGACCTCGTGATCGTCGACCAGGAGCAGCCGAATCGGCTTGGCCTTAACTCTGGGCAAGGGCGGCCTCCTTCGGCAAATCAAGCACGACGCGTGTTCCCTCATTCGTTTTTGACAAGACGGTAAATCGTCCCCCGATCTTCTGCGCACGGGCGGCCATGTTGGCCAATCCATGTCCGACCCCCTTGGCGGCGGCTGAGTCAAAGCCGCATCCATTGTCGCGCACGCTCAAGCGGACCCCCTGTTTCAGCAACTTGAGCGACACCGTGGCCTCTTGCGCATGGCCGTGCCGGATGCAATTACTCACGGCCTCTTGAATAACCAGGAGCAGGTGCAGGGACTGTTCGGCAGAAAGGGCCTGCGCGGCACGATCCTCGATCTTGAGGCGCACATGCGTCGCGTGGTTCTTCGTCAACGACTCAAGCATATGGTGCAGCGCTGTCGGAAGGTCCGTTCCCTGGAGCAAATCCGAGCCGAGCCCCGCAATGAAATTTCTGACCTCGTGCATGAGACGGTTTAATTGATCGATGGCCTGCTTGAGTGCCGGGCCCGACGTCTTGCGCTCCCTCGGAGGCATCATCGATTTGGTCGTTTCAAGCGAGAGGCCCACCGCAAACAGCGACTGCAAGATACCATCATGGAGGTCTTGGCTGATCCGTTCGCGCTCCTCGATCGCGGTGCGCAGGTCACGCTCTCGTTGGCGGAGGGCTTCTTCCATGCGCTTGCGTTCAGTGATATCCGTCGCGGCCCCGAGGACCATGATGGCCTGGCCTTGTTCGTTGAAAATAGGCCGCTTCACCGTCTGCAACCATCGCATCTTGCCCATCGAATCGGTGATGCTCTCTTCTGGAAGGAAGAGATCCTGGAGCGAATTCATCACCTCCAAGTCCGTCTCGCGGAAAAATGCGACTTCTTTCTGGTCGGCATTGAAGTCGGCATCGGTCTTTCCAATCAAGTCCTCCACCGTCGTCCCATAAGCATCGGCCACCGCCTTGTTGACCAAGGTAAAGCGGCCGGCACGATCCTTTGCAAACACGAAATTGGGATCGATGTCGATGACTTGCCGGAGAAACGCATGCGACCGCCGAAGCTCTTCTTCCGATCGTTTAATCTGCGAGATATCATGGGCCACGCCGATGATGCCGATCATGCGTCCCGTGGCATCGCGGTAGGGCGCTTTGGTCGTCAAATACGTGATGCGGTGTCCATCGACCATCGTGCTTTCCTCCACCGTCTGTGCGGTACCGGAGGTCATGATGTTCTGATCTGCCGCTTTGCAGCAAGCTGCCAGGTCG
Organism: Nitrospira sp.; assembly: GCA_025361385.1. Taxonomy (GTDB): domain Bacteria; phylum Nitrospirota; class Nitrospiria; order Nitrospirales; family Nitrospiraceae; genus Palsa-1315. The sequence continues at coordinate 7,825 of JANYAJ010000502.1, read as the reverse complement.
GCCGGCCAAATAGCGTCGTCGTCTTTTCCGACGACCTCCTCGACCGACATCCCCACGGCGCGGGCTCCGGCAGGATTCATGTGCAGATAGCGCCCCGTCAGATCTTTGACAAAGATGATATCCGTCGTCGCATCCATAATGGCAGAGAGCAGAGCATGTTTCTGCCGAAGCGCCTCTTCTGCTTGCTTCCGGTTCGTGATATCAAGCACCAACACTTGCATCACGGTGGTGCCGTCGAAGGAGGTGGGGATCGCCGTGACGGCGACGTCGACCCGTGACCCGTCGAGACGCACAAACTGTTTATCCACCGACGGTATCGGTTGTCCAGTCTCCATCAACTGATAGATGCGGTCCTTCGAGATCTGGTGAAATTCCGGAGCGACCCGATCCAACACCGGTGTGACGAGCAGCTGTTCGACGTTCGTCGCGTGGAGAATGCGTTGCATCTCCCGATTGACGTAAGTAAACCGCCCCGCCTCGTTGACGTAGATGCCGATTGGAGCATTGTCGACCAAGGACCGGTAGCGTCCTTCACTCACGCGCAGCGCCTGCTCCGTGCGGGTGCGCTGAATCATATAGGCCATGTGGCTGGCGATCGTTTGTGCGACACCGACTTCTTCGCCAGTGAACTGATGCGGCTGATCGTAATAGAGCATGAACGTACCCAGCAGTCCTTCGGGCAAGATCAGAGGGATGAACCCGAGAGCCTGGATGCCTTCTGCGTCGAAGATCTCGCGATATTGCGCGACAGAGGGGTCTGCGCCGATGTCATCGCTCAAGATCGGCTTGGGGTCGACTGTCTCGCGGGTCCAGGGGGAATGCCCTTCTACGGCGGACTGGCACCGCTCCGACAAGCCTCGGGAGGCCTTCAATCGCATCACGCCTGCGTCGTCGAACAAGAGGATGGATGCCCGGTCCGCCTGAAGCGCCCGCTGCATACAGTCGATGGCCTCACGATAGATGTCGTCAAGCGAGGTCGCGTGGGACAACGTCATCGTCATGCGAAAGATGGCTTGTAATTGGTCGTTTTGCCGGGCCTGTCGGGCTTCGGCCAATTTCTGCGCGGTGATATCCTCGCACGTTACCAACAGGACGGTCTCTCCGGCCGATGACTGCCCCACACGGGCCGTTTCCCGAACCCAGATGATGCGTCCATCTTTTCGCACTTTCCGAAATTCCCAATGCCGCGTCGTCTTCGGGGTCGCGAGACATTCGGAAAGGCTGGTACTCACGGCTTCTTTGTCGTCTTCGTGAAAGATGCTGAGCACAGAATGCCCCACGAGCTCCTCCACCTGATAGCCAAGCTGATCCGCTCCGAACCGGTTGACGGAACGCACGGTCCCATCCATCGCCAACGTAAAGTACATCGTCGGGGTCTCGTCGTAGAGCGCTCGATATCGTTCTTCACTGGTGCGTAACGCCTCGTCGGCCTGCTTACGCTCTCCAATATCCCGCATGATGGCGCAGGTATATTCGCGACCGTCGTATTGCAGATAATTGACCGTGACCTCCGTGTCCAAGACGCGGCCCGTCCTCGACCAATATTTCGACTCAAACGACAATGCGCCCTGTTGTTTCAAACCCTCCCAATGGGACGACCAGAGTTCCAGAGGAAAATTCGGATCAATGTCGTGCACTGTCATGGCCATCAGTTCGTCGCTGGTATATTCCAGCATGCGGCAGGCCGCCTCATTCACGTGCAGAATTTTGGCGTCCGGGCCGATCCAGAAAAATGCCTCGACGGCATGGTCCACAGAGAACTGCGTCAGTTTAATGGCTTCCTGCGCCCGCCGTAACACCGTGATATCTTCGTTGAGCACGATCGCGCCAAGGACAATACCAGCCTCGTCCTGGACAGGAACGGCTGTGTTGCGAATGGTTTTTCTCGTCCCATCAAGGCATTCGAAATCGAGCGTTTCGTACAGTGAGGGAACCCCTTTCGTGAGGACATGACTCAAGGCCCAGCGATGAGGCTCGCTCGATGGTCCGATGGCCTCCCACCATCCAGCGGCATTGGCAGCCGTCTCGATCCCGACCTGTTTGATGCCGGACCAGATTTGCTTGGCGGCGGGATTGGCAAGGAGCGGTTTGCCTGATGGATCGGTAAACCAGACACCCACGGGAAGCGCATCAAGGACGGTCTGTAACTGGCGCTCACGCTGGGCCAGCGCCTCTTGGGTTTGCTTCCGTTCCGTGATGTCGAGCACCGTTCCTGCCATCTGCAGCGGCCGTCCCGCGTCATTGCGTGTCACTTCGCCACGACAGTGGATGTGGCGGACTTCTCCGCTGGGCCGGACGATCCGGCATTCAAGATCACAAGAGGCCCTATCATCTTCCAGCGTGGCACGGGCAGCTTGAAGCACTCGGTCCCGGTCCTGAGGGTGTATGGCCTGCGCAAAGATCTCGTAGGTCGGTTGAATGCTTCCGGGGTCATACCCGAAGATTCTGTAGTTCTCATCGGACCACGTCTTGGTTCCGGTCAGGATGTTCCATTCCCAGCTACCGAGGTGTGCGAGCAGTTGAGCCATGACTAACCGATGCCGTTCCTCCTCCAGCGCCTCTTCTGCCTTCTTTCGCTCCGTGACGTCGATCATTGTTCCGGCAATCTGCAGAGCGCCTTTCCCGTTGTCGTTCAGTCTCGCGCGGTTTTCGATCCAGCGATAGGTGCCGTCTCGGTGGCGTAAACGATAGACAAAGATACAGGCGCCATCGCGCAGCAGTTGAGACATTCCTCTTGCTAGCAAATCGCGCTCATCGTCCCGGTGTATCAAGCTATCCAGTCGATTGGGGTCGCTGAGGAGATCCACGCTGGTGTAGCCGAGCAGCCCATAGGCATTCGGGGTGATGAAGGTGATGGGCCAGCCGTTTTCGACCTGGCGCGCATAGACCACAACTGGACTATTTTCGAGGATATGGGTCAATTGGGACTTGGAGCGGCGGAGCTCTTCCTGGGCATTTTTCCGGTCCGTGATATTTCGCACGAAGGCGCAATACAGCTCCTGCCCTTCGTAGGAGAGGTAATTGACACTCACCTCGACGGGGATGAGCTGGCCCGTCTTGGAGCGATGAAACGTCTCAAAGGTCAGGCTCTTGCGCTGCCGGGTTTCTGCCCAAAAACCGGGCCACATGTCAGCCGGGAAATCAGAGTTCAAGTTGTGGACCGTCATCGCGCGCAACTCGTCTTTCGAGTAGCCCAACATCAGACTGGCCGCCTCATTAACATTCACAATCTGGGCCGTTTGATCAATCCAGTAGACTGCGTCTGCGGCGTGCTCGATCGTGAATTGCGTGAGGCGTAACCTGCTCTCCGCCTGCTTGCGCTCAGTAATGTCGTGGACCATGGCCAGCAAATGAGATGGTTCGCCGTGATGATTTCGTATGACCGAGAGGCCCACGTGAGCCCAGACCGTGGTCCCATCCTTCTTGATATAGCGCTTGTCGAAGACCTGATACACAGCAGTTCCCGCCAGCAGCATGCGAATTCGGTCGAGGTTGCTTGCCAGATCGTCGGGATGTGTGAGCGCCTGAAAATCTGTGGCGAGCAACTCCTCCTTGGAGTAGCCGAGAATCTCGCATAGTGCCTGATTGACTTCCTGCAATCGTCCCGTCAAATCGCAGATGGAAATGCCGACGGAGGCGTTGTGGTACGCGGCACGAAAACGTTCCTCGCTGATCCGTTGCGCTTCCTCCGCCTGTTTGCGCGCTGTCACGTCGCGGGTAAAACAACGGGCCCGCGCGAATTTACCATCCTTCCAGAGGACGCTCGAATCAATAATGACGTCCTTGATCGAGCCGTCCTTGCTCCGAAGGCGGGCGGCATATTCCTGGACCGGCTCGTCATGGCTGAGGCGGTCGAGAATGTTCTGGATGACCGGCTTGTCTACGTGAAAGTCGGCAATATGGCGTCCGATGTACTCCTCGCGGCTATAGCCGAGGAGATTCAGTTCTGTCTGGTTCGCCCAGAGGATCACCCCGTCTGGCCCCACCCAATGCATGGAGACGGTGGCGTGCTCAACGAAATCCGACAATTCACGGGTCTTTTCTGCTAACGCCTGCTCGGCCTGTTTGCGCTCGGTAATGACTTCGGTGAACATGATAATTCCGCCGACCATGCCGGATTCATCAATCCAGGGACGGATTTCCCAGCGAAGCCAGTCTTCTCTTCCATCTTTCCGGCAAATCCGATCTTCCTCATTTCGCAGGGTCTCGCCCGCCAAACACCGGCGATGAATGGCCTGCCATTGTTCCATCTCTCGGATTTCAGGGAATACGTCATAGTGGTGGAGCCCAACGATGTCGCGTTCAGCCAGCCGGTAATCCTGGTACCATCGCTTGCTCACCGCGACGTATTGAAGATCTCTGTCCAGCATCGCGACCGCTGCGGGGGTATGCTCGACAAACGATTGCAGAAGCGCTTGATGCTGGCGGATCGACTCCTCCGCCCGCTTGCGGTCGGTGACATCTCGCACAAACGCACTTAAGACGGGCCGACCCTCAACATGGGTCATGGCCATGGCAAACTCTATGGGAAACTCATGGCCGTCTCGATGGAGGGCTGAGAACTCAAGACGCCGTTTCATTCCCTGGTAGGCTGTGCTCTGAAACGCCCGCTGAACTCCGGCGGCATGCGCCTGCCGAAATTGTGCTGGAATGATTGTCTCGCTCAAGCCCCGTCCGAGCGCTTCCGGAGCGGAGTAGCCAAAAATCACTTCGGCTTGGGGATTCCACCCGATAATCCGGCCTTCCCCATCGATGGTAATCACCGCATCTAGGGCCGAGTCAACAATCGAACGGCTTCGCGCTTCGCTTTCGCAGAGGGCCGCTTCTGCTTGTTTTCGTTCGCTGATGTCTGATTCAGAACCGGCCATTCGGAGTGGTGTGCCATCGTCGTCCCAGAGGGCGGCACCTCGATCCAGGATCCACATGTAGGACCCGTCTTTCCGCTGGACTCGATATTCCTCGCAGAACTCCGGGGCCTGCTTGGCCAGGTAGGCGTCTATATTTTGGAGTACGCGGTCGAGGTCATCGGGATGGATGCGGCTTCGCCACTCATCGAGATGGTGTGAGATTTCATGGTCCTCGAACCCGCGCATCGCCTTCCATCGCAGGGAAAAGAAGACCTCGCCTGTCGGGATATACCAATCCCAGATGCCGTCGCTACTCCCTTGCACAGCCAGGTGCCATCGTTCTTCGCTGGCGTGGAGAGCCCGTTCGATCTGCTTCCGTTCGGTGATGTCGAGGACAGTGCCGGCCATGCTGATCGGGTGCCCGATCTCATCTCGATGGACATCCCCGCGGCATTGGATCTCGCGCACATCGCCGTTCGGGCGGACAATGCGGCATTCGACCTCGTAGGGGGAGGGTCCCATCAGCGCATCGTTGATGGCCACCAGGACACGATCATGGTCGTCGGGGAGTACGGCTGCCATGAACGTCTCATAGACAACGCTGATTGATCTAGGCTCGTACCCGAATATCCGGAACTGTTCATCGGACCACACCCCTTCCCCCGATTCGATGTTCCAGCTCCAGCTCCCCAGATGGGCGAGCGCCTGGGCCTCGACAAGATGTTGCCGTTCCTGCTGGAGTAAGGCTTCCGACCGTTTCCTCTCCGTCACATCTCGTCCAACTCCAGTGATGCCGATGGGTTCACCGTCGGAACTCTTGAGCAGGGCGCCGGTCCAATGATAGGGAATGAGACGGCGATCTTTCGTCAGGAGATCTCCATCAAGTTCGGCGTACCCTTCCGTAAAGGCCCGGTGAATGGCAGCGGCGGTACGGGCTGCTGCCTCCGGAGGCACAAAGGCCAGAGCCGACATATTCAGCAACTCCTGCGAGCTATATCCCGTGACCTCCTCGACCCGGCGATTCCATTTCACCATGTTGCCTTGGAGATCGAGGGTGAACATGAAATCAGGAACGGTCTCCACGATGTTTTGGAGATCGTGCAATGCCTGCAGACGTTCTTGTTCTATCTGCTTGCGCTCGGTGATATCCCGAACGATGCCGCAGGTATAGCCTCGTCCGTCGTGTTCCAGATAGGTGACTGAGACCTCGATGGGAAATTCGGTGCCGTCTTTGCGCCGGTGAACCGATTCATAGGTGACAGCGGTGCCCTGCTTCGCCTGATCGAGCCGTTTGTGAAATTGAACGGGATTGTGGTAGGGAGCGATATCGGAAATACTCAGAGTGAGGAGTTCTTCGTTCGAGTACCCCAACGACCGGCAGGCGGCTTCATTCGCGTAGATGAACTGCGTTGAGTCGTCGGCCCACAGAACGGCATCCGCGGCATGATCCAGCGAAAATTGCGTGAACCGTAATCGCCGCGCCTGTTCTTGCAAAGTCACCTCGGCTCGTTGGCGCTGCAGTTCTGCGGCCGCTCTCATTGCGAAAACTTGCAACAGATCCTTGATGAGGGGGGTGCGCGTAAAGGGGCGATCATCCATGACGACGAGGAGGCCCAGTGCAGTTCCCGATCGGTCGAACAACGGCATTCCGCAATAGCTCTGAACTCCCAATTGAACGAGGAGATGATCGTCGGGGAAACGCTCCTGCACGCCCGACTCGTGCAGACACAATCGTTGTCCGATCACATGCTCGCAGGGTGAGCCCTTGAGGTCATAGTCAAACGGATCGGCGAAATCCGTTCCCGACCAGACCGCCAGAGTGCTCACCTTACCTGGAATCTGCTCCCGCCATACGCCGACAAAGGCGTAACGGACATTGAGGGTTTGTGTGAGATGCTTGACGAGCGACCGGAAGAATTCCACTCCGATATCGGCCGACGTCCCTTCGACGATGGCTCGCAAGAGGTTGGCCTGTTCGGGCCCGTCCTGTAGTGCCTGGTCTCGCTCGGCGAGGGTGCGCGTGAGTGCTGCCACCTGCAATCGCAGCGATTCGAGCTCTGACAGTAGACGGGGACTGCTCATGGTGCGACTCCTTGCCTCAGGCGATAGCGACGTGAAACCGCTGGGTGTAGCTGCAAACGGCAAAATCGAGGATACGCGATCCCATGGATAGGATGAGAGAGGCCGGGATCAAATGGGCTCGGGAGAAAGTTCCGATGCCGGCGACGTGAAGGTCTGCCGAAAACGTCTGAACGCCACAACGGCAGTATCTGTGTCGCGTGCGGATCGGGTTGCAAGAACCGCATGGCGCCCACCCTACTCGGTTGCACAGTCGTTTCGAAGGGTGCCAGTGTCCTATGGCAGGCCGTAAAAAGTCTAGATGCAAATGGGTCTCGAGCCGTCTGGAGCCGAAAGGCGAGAGGCTGAAGAACAGTGCGGACCCCGAAGGGTCTTTTCCGCAGGAGGGGTGATGAGGCTGTGCTAGAGAGGAGAGAAACAGATCACATTGCTCTGTTGGTGCCGAAGGCGGGACTTGAACCCGCACGGCTTGCGCCACACGCCCCTCAAACGTGCGTGTCTGCCATTTCACCACTTCGGCATCAGAGGTCGTTTAGACGACGAGGGAAGCGCATTATAGAAGTGGGCCAAAATCCTTGTCAATCCATAGTCGCTCCGGTAGAATCGGGCGGATCATACTCACCGGGTCCCCCAACGTCGTGCAGAGTCACCAGATCCTCACCTCCACGCTTGATGATGCCGCTGAACGGCAGGTCGACATGCCTGTCGCCGCACTGTTCGACGTCGACAACACGCTGCTGCCTGGAGTCGCCAGCGAAGTACGATTCTTTCAGTATTTGTGGCGCCGCGGTCTGGTGGGATGGGGTGAGCTGAGCCGGAGCGCGGCCTGGCTGGCGCAACATGTACCCCCGTTCTCGCTGCACTCGCTCCGGGAACGAAAACTCTATCTGGCAGGGAAG